>JASIGD010000414.1 GCA_030045295.1 Streptosporangiaceae bacterium | reverse complement strand
CACGCGTCACCGGCGGCCGGGCCCGTCGCCGTGCCGGCCCAAGGCGGCCAGGGCGGCTGGGACGGCGCGGCCCATCAGGCCGACGGGTCCCAAGACCAAGGACCCGGCCGGGAGTTCGCGCTGCGCCTGCGGCGGGGGGCCAGCGCCGTGTGGGTCGAAGTCTTCGACCCTGACCTGCGGCTGCCCCGGATCCGGACCGCCACCGAAACAGACGAGGGCGGACGAGGACTCTACCTGGTCGAACAGCTCGCAACCCGGTGGGGATCCAGGCCCACCCCGGAGGGCAAGGCGGTCTGGTTCGAGATGCCGCGCGGCGGCAGCCGCGCCTTACCGCGGCGAAAAATCGGCGCGGCCGTGTCCGGCGAGCTTCTCCGAGACACGCGTCCGGACCGCCTAGCATAGGGGTCTCTGCATGGCGGCTATGCTGACTCTGAAAGGTACCTGGGATCAGGTAATGCCAGACATCAGGTTGCGGCATCTATTTCACGTAGTATTTTGCACCTTGGCCTAAATCTCATACTTCGACGTTCCTGATCGTTGCGGCGGGCGGATCAGCGCGAGTCGCCGCCAGCGATCTGACCACAGCTCGATGAAGGGAAGCGCATGAGGTGGTTGGACCGTGTGCTGCAGCGGCGGCGGATACGGGTGGCGCTCCGCGAGTTGCCCCAGGGCGCTCGGGTGCTCGACATCGGCACGCATGATGGCACGCTGTTCCGTCTCGCGGGTGCTCGGGGGGTCGGCATCGACCCGGAGCTGGTCGAGGCGCCCGCCATTCCCGGGGTGACGCTGGTGCGAGGCGTGTTTCCCGACGACCTGCCGACCCTGCCGGACGGGTCATTCGAGGCGGCCACCGCGCTGGCGGTAGTCGAGCACGTGTCCAGCGACGAGCTGGCGGCCTGGGGTCAGGCGCTGGCCCGGCTGCTGGCCCCGAACGGGAAGCTGGTCATCACGGTGCCGGAGCCGGCCGTCGACGAGATCCTGCACGTGCTCATCCGGCTGCGCCTGGTGGACGGGATGGAGGCCCACCAGCATCACGGGTTCGAGCCGAAAGAGCTCGAGGCGGTCTTCGCGGCCCCGCTGTGGCGGCGAGCCAAGCACCAGACGTTCGAGCTGGGCCTGAATAATCTCTACCTCTTTGAGCGCACGCCGGACCCGGTACCGGTCGTCCGCCCCGAACCAGGTCCCGAACAGGCCGCCCGCCAGTAATCGGCTTCCGCTCTTAGTGGGAGCCCTGCGAGGCCCACAGCATGAGCGCGAGGATGACGACGACGACGACCGGCCCCAGCCAGTCCTTGGCGGAGACGCCCATCTTCATCTTGCCGCGCAGGCGTGTCCAGCCGAACGCGACAAGGACGCCGATGAACACCGCCAAGATGAGCCCGGTCACGGCCGCCTCCTGAACCCGCGGAATCTGCGAACCCGCTTCGAGAGTACGGCAATCGGTCCCACCGCGCGAGACGCATCCGGTCCTTCGCGTGATCCGGGCCGGCTCACCAGCCGGTCTGCGTTGGTCGGCCGGGCGCGATCCGAGGTACCGTGAGGGCACGATTTGTCCCGCAGGCGAGGGGCTGGTCCCGGCGCGGCAGCGCCCCGGCCAGCCGTCAGGCGTTACGGAGGCCGCGATGGCGGATGCGTTCATAGCCGGTGCGGTTCGCACCCCGGTCGGCAGGCGTAACGGCGGCCTGGCCGGGGTCCACCCGGTCGACCTCGCGGCTCACGCCGTGCGGGCGCTGATCGACCGCACCGGGGTTGACCCCGGCGCGGTCGACGACGTCATCATGGGCTGCGTCTCGCAGATCGGCCCGCAGACCTTCGACATCGCCAGGAACGCGTGGCTGTCCGCCGGCCTGCCGGAGAGCGTCCCCGGCGTCACCGTCGACCGGCAGTGCGGATCTTCTCAGCAGGCGGTCCACTTCGCCGCCCAGGCCGTGCTGTCCGGCACCCAGGACCTGGTGGTCGCGGCTGGCGTGGAGAGCATGAGCGTGGTCACCATGGGCTCCACGGCCACCCTGGCCGCGAAGGCGGGCATGCCGTACCCGTGGGGCCAGGGCTGGCGGGAGCGCTACGGCGACCAGGAGATCTCCCAGTTCCGCGGCGCTCAGCTGATCTGCGAGCAATGGGGGCTCAAGCGGAGCCAGCTGGAGGAGTTCGCGCTGGAAAGCCACCAGCGAGCGGTGCGCGCCATCGACGAGGGCAGGTTCGAGCGGGAGATCGTCCCGCTGGCCGGGGTCAGCCAGGACGAGGGCCCGCGCCGGGACACCTCGCTGGAGAAGATGGCGGGTCTGGCCCCGCTCCGCGAGGGCTGGGAGATCACCGCCGCGGTATCCTCGCAGATCTCCGACGGCGCGGCCGCGCTGCTGATCGCCTCGGAAGCCGCGCTGGACCGGTACGGCCTGACGCCGCGGGCCCGGGTGCACGCGCTGGCCGTGGTCGGGGCCGATCCGGTGCTGATGCTGACCGGCCCGATCGGCGCGACCAACAAGGTGCTCGGCAAGGCGGGAATGAAGATCGGGGACATCGACGTGTTCGAGGTCAACGAGGCGTTCGCGCCGGTCCTGCTGGCGTGGTCGGAGGATACCGGGGCGTCGCTGGAGCAGACGAACCCCAACGGCGGAGCCATCGCGCTCGGGCACCCGCTGGGCGCCACGGGGGCGATCTTGATGACCAAGCTCGTCCACGAGCTCGAGCGCGCCGGCGGCCGGTACGGCCTGCAGACGATGTGCGAGGGCGGCGGTCAGGCCAACGCCACGATCATCGAGCGAGTCTGACCGGCCCCGGGACCTCCGGGCCGCGCTCCGCGGCCTCGGCGCCGCGCAGCACGTAACCGGCGCCGCGCCGGGTGTGGATCAGCGGCGGGCCGAGCCGGCCGAGCTTGCGCCGCAGGTAGCTCACGTACGTTTCCACGACCTGAGCCTGGCCGGTGTAACCCCAGCCCCACACGCTCTGCAGCAGCTGGGTCCTGGTCACCACGGTGCCTTGATGGCGCATCAGGTAGGCCAGCAGCCGGAACTCGGTCGGGGACAGGCCCACCGGCGTTCCCGCCCGGTGCACCGTCCAGCGCGACTCGTCGAGCACGAGGTCGCCGGAACGGAGCGTGCCGGGCTCCCCGGGCAGGCCGCCCGCGAGGACGGGCCGGTGCGCCCGCAGGTGATGCGGGCGCACCGGCGACGCAGCCGGGATCGGCTGAGCGGGTCGGCTCACCAGTGAGTCGCTGCCGCGGTCGGGCTGGCCGCGGCGGCCGGATCGGCCTGCCCGTTGCCCCAGGACCCGCCGACGTCGCTCGCGCTCAGCGGGGCGAACAGGACCAGCCGGGCGTGCAGCGTCCAGTGCGAGCGCGTGCCGACCACCACCGCCAGGTCGCCGCGGGCGACCGAGGCCGTGGCCTGCCACGCGTTCTGCGTGAACCTGGTCGGGTCCGGCGCCGGCATGCCGTTCCCCGGCGTGGTCGCGGTCTGGGAGACCGTCGCGGTGCTTCTGGTCACCGTGACCGTCACGGTCAGGTCGGTGTTAGCCACCTGCACGGAGAGCGTCACCGGCGCGTCGGTCGGCGTCAGCATCGCGGCGGCGGTCTGCGGGCTCCCGGCCAGCAGCGTGGCGGCCGGCATCATGTTGCCCGAGCCCATCGCCTGCTGCGTCGCGGTGGTGCTCGCGGTCAGCGCCGAGGTGCCGGCCGCCGTGCCCGACACGTTCTGGAACTTGGTCGCGGCCGAGAGCAGCCACAGGTGCAGCGATCCGTTGGCGGACTGCAGGAGGAGGAATTTCTTCGTGGCCAGGACCACGATGCCGCGCTGAATATCGAGCGTCTTGCCGTGGTGCGTGGTCTGGCTGTATCCCTGCGCCGGGTCGAGCTGCGCCAGCTGGAGGAACGTGTCCTGCTCGGACCAGCTCCAGTCGGCCATGGCCGAGCTGAGCATGGTCCCCTCGTTCGTGTACCGGGCCGCGTACGCGGCAGGCCGCGCGGTCGTCCCGGCGGAGTGGCTGGTGGCCGCCATCGCTGCCACGGCGACCGCGCCGCCGCCGACCACGGCTGCCGCCGCGGCCGCGAGGCCGACCCGGGCCTTCAGCCTCGCCTGTCGGCTTCTCCGGTAACGCTGATCGCGGGCCATCATGGATGCCTCCTTCGGTGGACGCCGCGCCCGCTTCGCGTGTCCAGGTCTGAATGGGCGGGCCTGTGGGGTTCTGGGTAGCCGATGGACGGCCCGCACGTGTCCATGGCTCCGAGAGTGCCCGGTCCGCCGGGCCAGCCGCCCGGATTCCCGACTGACGTAAGCAGTACGTTCGCGACTTCACATGCTGGGCGGCGCGGCAGCCCGCGCCGGCCCGGAGCCGGGAGGAGAAGTTCAGCGCTCGGTTAGGTGTGTTACCGGAAGGTTCGCCTGGTTCAGGCGGGGCGCCGCGTGCTGCCGACGACCCGCGCGGGGCGCGCGCGGACCCGCAGTCGCCGGCTTCGGGTAACGCTCTACATGCGCTCGGGAACGGCTACCCCGAGCAGGTCCAGGCCCGCGGTCAGCACGCGCAACGTGAGCGCGCAGAGCGCGAGCCGGCGCGCGCGCAACGTCTCCGGCTCGGCCTTCAGCACCGGGCACTCCTCGTAGAACGTGGTGAACAGGCTGGCCACGTCGAACAGGTACGCGCACAGGCGGTGCGGCTCGGTGGTCTCGGCGACCTGGGTGACCGTCGCGCCGAAGCCGAGCAGCCTGAGCGCGAGCGCCCGTTCGGGGGCGGCGGCGACCGCGACGCCCGATCCGCGGATGTCCGGGTCGTCGGCCTCCGCGTCGGCCCTGCGGAAGATCGACCGGATCCGCGCGGTGGCGTACTGCAGGTACGGGCCGGTGTTACCGCGGAACGAGATCATCCGGTCCCAGTCGAACACGTAGGCGCTGTCGCGGGCGGTGGAAAGGTCGGCGTACTTCACCGCCCCGATGCCGACCGCCTCGGCCACCTCGTCCAGCTCGGCGGGGTCGAAACGGGCGGACGCGTCGAGCTCGTCCAGGATGCCGCGGGCCCGGTCCACTGCTTCCTGCAGCAGGTCGCTGAGCTGGACGTTATCACCGGACCGGGTACGCAGCCGGTTGCCGTCGGTGCCGAGCACGAGGCCGATCTGGGCGTGCTCGAAGGAGACGCCCGGCGGAATCCAGCCCGCCTCCCCGGCGACCGCGAAGACCATCTGGAAGTGCAGCGTCTGGTCGGAACCGACCACGTAGATGGCGCGATCGCAGTGCAGGACGTCGACCCGGTACCGGATGGTGGCCAGGTCCGTGGTGGAGTAGTTGTAACCGCCGTCGCTCTTGCGGACGATGACGGGCAGCGGCCTGCCCTCGCGGCCGGTGAAGCCCGGCGGGAAGGCGCACAGCGCGCCGTCGCTGTAGACCGCGATGCCCTCGTCCTCCAGGGTGGCCACCGTGTCAGCGAGCATGCCGTTGTAGAAGCTTTCGCCCCTGATGTCGTCGTCGGTGAGCAGCACGCCGAGCCGGTCGTAGATGCGGTGCAGGTAGTCCAGGGACATATCGACGAGCTCCCGCCACAGCTTCAACGTGGCCGGGTCGCCGCCCTGCAGTTCCACGACGCGGTTCCTGGCCCGCTCGGCGAAGGCCGGGTCGGAGTCGAACTTGCGCCGGGCGGCCTGGTAGAACGCGTTCGGGTCGGTCCGCAGCAGCCCGGCCTCCGGCGAGTCCTCGCCGATATCAAGCAGGTACTCGATCAGCATGCCGAACTGGGTGCCCCAGTCGCCGACGTGGTTGTCCCTGATCACCTGGTGCCCGGCGAAGCCCAGGACGCGCGCCACGGCGTCCCCGACGATGGTCGTGCGCAAGTGCCCGACGTGCATTTCCTTGGCGATGTTGGGTGAGGAGTATTCCACCACCACCGTCTGCGGCCTGGCCGCGGGATCGAGCCCGAGCCGGGGATCGCCGAGCATGCCGGAGGCTTGGGCCGCGATCCAGTCGTCGCGCAACGTGAAGTTGATAAAGCCCGGCCCGCTGACCTCGGGCTCGAGGCTCATGTCGGTGACGTCAAGCCGTCCGACCAGCGCCCCGGCCACCTCGCGCGGCGGCCGGCCCAGCCGCTTGCCGAGCGGCAGCGCCACGTTGGCCTGGAAGTCAGCAAACGACGAGGGCCGGATCAGCGGGTCGGCGTCGCCGTACTCCGGGCCGAACGCCGCCGCGGTGGCGGCGCGCACCCGCTGCGCGAGAACCTGCTGTGGATCGGCCATGGCTCAAGCGTATCGGGCCTCGTCATGGCCCTGGCCGGCGTGCACCCCGGAACGGACGGTACGGACGGCACGGGCGGCGGCGGTCCGCCGGCATTGTACGGCAAGAAAGGCCCCACAATAGGGCGGATTTTCAACCCGGGCGCTTGGAAGTTGCTGTGATCCAGGCGAATACTTCCTGCGAATCATGGTATTTGACGGGGGCGGGAGAAAGGCGGCTGGACAATAAGGAACTAGCGACGCTTCTGGACCGTAAATAAACGTGGAAGCAGTTCTGGCCTGACGGCTGCCGGGGAACGTGGCCAGGCCGGGGGAACCGCTGGGGAGCGGGTGTCATCAGGGCTATTCGGCGCGCTGAGCGGCGCATACGCCGTGCCGCGCGCACCACGGAGGGAGAAGGCGCGTGACAGACACCCACCAGATCGTCCCGTCGGCCCGGCCACCGGGACGCGGGTTTCACGCTTACTCGGCGAAACACCTGGACGTGCTGGCCCAGCGAGCAGGTCTGCCGCCTGATGAACGGCTAGCCGTGCGGGCGGTGGCCACGGTACTTCCGTTCCGGGCAAATTCCTATGTTGTCGAAAACCTCATTGACTGGGACGCCGCCCCCGACGACCCGATCTACCGGCTGGTCTTTCCCCAGCCGGACATGCTGCCAGCGGCTGACGTGGCCCGCCTCGCGGGCATGATCAGCAACAGGGCTCCCGAGGCGACCCTGCGCGCCGCCGCGCACGAGATCCGGATGCGGCTCAACCCGCACCCCGCCGGGCAGTTGCTGCTGAACGCGCCGAGCCTGCACGGCGGGCCGCTGCCCGGCCTGCAGCACAAGTACCCGGAGACGGTGCTCTTCTTCCCCCGGCAGGGCCAGACCTGCCACGCGTACTGCACCTACTGCTTCAGGTGGGCGCAGTTCGTGAACGAGCCGGGCCTGAAGATGGCCGCCGACGACGTCGGCGCGCTGGTCGCCTACCTCGGCGAGCACCCGGAAGTGACCAGCGTCCTGATCACCGGCGGCGATCCGATGATCATGGGGGAGGCCGTGCTGAGGCGGTACGTCGAGCCGCTGCTCGACCCGCGCCTGGACCACCTGGAGTCGATCAGGATCGGAACCAAGTCGCTCGCGTACTGGCCGCAGCGGTTTGTCAGCGACCCGGACGCCGACGCGACACTGCGGCTGTTCAGCGAGGTGGTCGCCTCCGGCCGGTCGCTCGCGCTGATGGCGCATTTCTCCCATCCGCGCGAACTGGAACCGCCGCTGCTGGAGCAGGCGGTGCGCAGGATCAGGGCCACCGGGGCGGTGATCCGCACGCAGGCGCCGCTGATCAGGACCATCAACGACGACGCCGCGGCCTGGCGCGCCATGTGGCGCAGGCAAGCGCGCCTCGGCATGGTGCCGTACTACATGTTCGTCGAGCGGGACACCGGGCCGCAGGACTACTTCGCCGTGCCGCTGGCTTGCGGGTACGAGATCTTCCGTGACGCCTACCAGGGCGTGTCCGGCTTGTGCCGGACGGTCCGCGGCCCGTCGATGTCGGCCACCCCCGGGAAGGTGTGCGTCGACGGAGTCACCGAGGTGGCCGGCCTCAAGGTCTTCGTGCTGCGCATGATCCAGGCCCGTGACCCGCGGCTGGTCGGGACGCCGTTCTTCGCCAGGTTCGACCCGGCGGCTACCTGGCTCACCGACCTCGAGCCTGCCTTCGCGGACCGGTTTCCCTACGAGCCCGCCCGTGGCGAGCCGGCCCCCGTGCAGCGGCCCGGGCTCCACCCCGGCGGCCCCGCAGGCCCCGGCGGCCCCGAGAGCCCCGAGGACCGCCGAGCCCCGATGACCCCGCAGGCGCTGAGGATCGCGCGGGCCGCGAAGAACCGGATCAGCCGGGCGAGCTGACAGTTCCCGCCATCTGGCCGGGCTCGACGCCCGGCATCGCCGTGCGGCCCCGGGCGACGTCGCTCTTGAGGGCGAAGCAGCTGACCGCGGCCAGGACTATCACGGCGATGGGCAGCACCATGGTCCAGCGCATCGCGGTCACGTAGCCGTGGCTGAACACCTCCGCGGCGAGATGGCGTAGCTGCGCCGCGAGCGCGGGCGGTACGGCCCGCGAGTTCGTGCCCGAGCTCGCCGGGCTACCGGTCAGCAGGCCGCTGGCGGCGGCCTGGTGGAACCCGCTGATAAACGCTCCCCGCACCGGCGCCGGCAGACCCGCCGAACGGGCGGTGGCCTCGCTGGTCAGCGAGGCCACCAGCCGGTTTTCCAGCAGCGCCCCCACCGTCGCGGTCCCGATCACCGAGCCGACCTGCCGGGCGGTGTTGAGCAGGCCGGACGCCGCGCCGGCCGTGGCCGGCTCGACCTGGCGCATGGCCACCGTGGTCAGCGGCGCGAACGTGCCGCCCATGCCGAGGCCGGCCACGATCAGCGGCGGCAGGAAGTCCTGCCACGCGGAGTCCGGGGCCGCGATCAGCACCACCCAGCCCATCCCGACGGCGAACAGGGTGAGCCCGCTGATCAGGATGTACTTGCCGCCGATCTTGTCCGTCAGCCGGCCGAGGAACGGCGCGACCGCGATCATCACCAGCGAGGACGGCGCCATCGTCAGGCCCGCCTTCAGCGCGGAGAAGCCGAGCGCGGACTGCAGGTAGATGGTGAACGGCAGGAAGATGCCGAGCATGCCGATGGACAGCGTGAACGACACCCAGTTCATCAGCGTGAAGTTCCTGTTCCGGAACAGCGCGAACGGGATGAGCGGCTCGCGGGCCTGGCGCAGCAGCTGGACCAGCAGGAACACGAACAGCAGCACGACGCCGGCCGCGATGACCAGCGGTATGGTGATGAACGACGTGATCGTCCCCCAGTCGTAGCGCTGCCCCTCCACCAGCCCGTAGCAGATGGCCAGCAGGGCCACGCTGGCCAGCGTCACGCCGAGGAGGTCCAGCCGGTGCCGCCGCCCCGGCTGCAGGTCCGGGATGATGACGAAGGTCACCGCGAGCACCGCGATCCCGATCGGCAGGTTCACGAAGAAGATCCATCGCCAGTCGAAGGCCGTGACGAGCAGGCCGCCGAGGGTGGGCCCGGCGATCGTGGCCAGGCCCGCGACCGCGCCCCAGACGCCGAACGCGGCGCCGCGCCGCTCCGGCGGGAAGGTCATGGTGACGATCGCGAGCGTCTGCGGCATCAGCATCGCCGCGCCCAGCCCCTGGACCGCGCGGAAGGCGATCAGCCAGCCCGGTCCCGGGGCGAACCCGCACGCGGCCGACGCGGCGGTGAACACGGCGATCCCCGCCGCGAACATGGTCCGTGTCCCGATCAGGTCGCCGAGCCGTCCGGCGGTGATGACCAGGACGGCGAGGACGAGCGCGTACGCGTTGAGCACCCACAGCACGTCGTCGAGGGACGCGTGCAGCTTGTCGATCATATTGGGGATCGCGATGTTGACGATCGTCAGATCGAGCAACGTCATGAAAAAGCCCAGGGAGACCACGACCAGGACCGCCCACGGGTTTCCGCGCACCTTCGCCATGCCCCGACCCTAGCCGAACGGAGCAGGAGTAACAAGATATATCTTGATCCGGCTCCCCGCCCGGCCGCGCGCTCGCGCCCGGTATGCTCCCGGTCATGAACCTGAACGGTACGGCGGCGATCGTCTCCGGGGGGGCGAGCGGGCTGGGCCAGGCCACGGCCCGGGTGCTGGCCGCGGCGGGCGCCACGGTGGTCATCGCGGACCTGAGCGAAGACGCCGGCAAGCGGGTGGCCGACCAGATCGGCGGGCTGTTCGCGCCCACGGACGTATCGGACGAGGCGTCGGTCCAGGCGGCGGTGGACGCCGCGGCCGCCGCGGGGCCGCCGCTGCGCACCGCGGTCAGCTGCGCGGGCATCGGCTGGGCCGAGCGGACGGTGGGGCGTGACGGCACCCCGCACAACCTCGCCAGGTACCAGAAGGTCATCAGCGTCAATCTGGTCGGCACCTTCAACCTCATGCGCATCGCGGCCGCCGCCATCGCCAGGACCGACCCCGCCGACGGTGACGGGCAGCGCGGCGTCATCGTCAACACCGCGTCGATCGCGGGCCTGGAAGGACAGACCGGCCAGATCGCGTACTCCGCCTCCAAGGGCGGCATCATCGGGATGACGGTGCCCGCCGCGCGCGACCTGGCCGCCATCGGGGTGCGGGTGAACACGATCTGCCCCGGCATCATCGACACCCCCATCTACGGATCCGGCGCGGCCGCCGAGGAGTTCAAGGCCAGGCTGGTGACCCCGATCGTCTTCCCCAAGCGCATGGGGCGCCCGGATGAATTCGGCCGCCTGGTCCGCTCCCTGATCGAGAACGACTACATCAACGCCGAGGTCATCCGTTTCGATGGGGGGCTCAGGTTCCAGCCCAAGTAGGCTGGTCCGGGCACCTCAGGGCCACGGATTCCGGTATCGCGATCGTTGGGCGGCACGCATGGGCGGAATAACCGGCTGCCTGGCGCTGGCAGACGGGACAGGGCCCGACACCGAGTGGGTGGGCCGGGCCGCCCTGCGCGTTGTCCACCGCGGACCCGACGACGAGGGGTTTTTCGCCGATCCCGACCTCGCCCTGGCGTTCAGCCGGCTGGCCGTCATCGATCCGTCCCCCGGTGCGCGCCAGCCGGTGTATTCGGCGGACGGCCGCTACGTGATGGTCTTCGACGGCGAGATCTACAACTACGTCGAGCTGGCCCAGCGCCTGCTCGACCGCGGGGTCCAGCTGCGCGGCAGATCCGGCTCCCAGGTCCTGGTCGAGATGTACGCCTGGCTCGGCAAGGATGTGGTCCGCCAGCTCCGGGGCATGTACGCCTTCGCGATCTGGGACCGGCGCGCCCGGGAACTGTTCTGCGCGCGCGACCCTTTCGGCATCAAGCCGTTCTTCTACGCGCTGACCTCGGGAAGCCCGCGGCAACCCGCGTCCAGGCCCGCGGCGCAGCTCAGGTTCGCCTCCGAGCGCAAGGCCCTGGCCGACTCGGGCGAGGTGACCGCCCTGGACCCGGACGCGCTGCGCAGGTACCTGTCCTTCCAGTACGTGCCCGCGCCGGCCACGCTGGTGCCGCCGGCGCGGTCGCTGCCGCCCGGGCACGTGCTGATCGCGCGCCCGGGCGGCCGGGTCGACGTATTCAGGTACTGGCGTCCCGAATTCCGTCCGGCCCGGTCTCCCTCTTCGGCGTCGCCGGAGCGGATCCTGGCGGCGCTGCGCGATTCGGTGCTGATGCACCTGCGCAGCGACGTGCCGGTCGGCGCGTACCTGTCCGGCGGCGTGGACTCGGCTACCCTCTGCGCGCTCGCGGCGGAGTCCTATCCCGGCCTGCCGACCTTCACGGTCGGGTTCGAGCGCGAGGGATACAGCGAAATCGACCTCGCGGCGGCGACGGCGACGGCGCTCGGCCTGAAGTCGGTGCCGTACGTGATCACCGCCGAGGAGTTCTTCGCGTGCCTGCCCAGGATCGTCTGGCACCTGGACGACCCGATGGCGGACGCGGCGGCTGTCCCGCTGTGGTTCGCGGCCCGTGAGGCGCGCAAGCACGTCAAGGTGGTGCTGTCCGGCGAGGGAGCGGACGAGCTGTTCGGCGGCTACGGCGTCTACCACCAGCCCGGCCTGGTGCGGGCCGGCCGGGCGCTCCCCTCGTGGGGCCGGGCCACGATCGGCCGGGTCGCCTCCGAGCTGCCGCGCGGCGCGAAGGGGAAAGGCTTGCTCAACCGGACCTCGACGCCGCTGCGGCGGCGCTACATCGGCAACGCGTACGTATTCCGCGCCGACCAGGCGGGGACGCTGGCCAGGGGCGGCCAGGGCAGCGAGTTCGACGTGACCGACCCGGTGTACCGGCAGGCCGCCGACGCCGAGCTGGATGACGTGGCGACCATGCAGCTGATCGACGTCAACACCTGGCTGCCGGGAGACATCCTGGTCAAGGCGGACCGGATGGCCATGGCGCACGGCCTCCAGCTGCGCACGCCGTTCCTGGACCGCGAGGTGCTCGCGGTCGCCTCGCGGCTGGCCAGGGTCGAGAAGACCGCGGCGGGCACGACCAAGTTCGCGCTCCGGGAGGCCATCGGCGCCCTGCTGCCCGAGGCCACCGCGGATCGCGCCAAGCTCGGCTTGCCCGTGCCGCTCGGGTACTGGCTGGGCGGGCCCATGTACGGGTTCGCCGACCAGGTGGTCCGCACGGCGCAGACCGGCCAGTGGCTGAACAAGGGCGCCGCGATGGACGTCCTGCGCCGCTTCCGGTCCGGGGACTCCGAGGTGACCTGGCGGCACGTGTGGCTACTGGTCGTCTTCTCGCTGTGGCACCAGATCTACGTCGAGCGCGTGTACGACCCGGTGGCGCTCGGCTGGGAACCGGCCGGCCCCAGGTAGCGGCCGGCCGGGATCGCGCGGTGGTCCCGCCGCCGGGCACCCCAGCGCGCACGGACCCGAAACCGGCCGGTGCCCGGCGGCGGAACCTCGGTGCTCAGGCGCCGGACGAGTCGGCCTGCGCGGCGCCCAGACCCGCGGCCAGCAGCTGCTCGCGGATCTTCCTGCGCCCGCGGTGCAACCGCGACATGACGGTGCCGACCGGCGTGCCCATGATCTCGGCGATCTCCCGGTAGGGATAGCCCTCGATGTCCGCCAGGTACACCGCCGTCCGGAACTCCCCGGGCAGGTCGCGCAGCGCCCGCAGCAGGTCGGAGTCGGTGGTGCGGTCCAGCGCCTCCGCCTCGGCCGAGGGCACGGGCGGCGCCAGCCGGTCCGCGGACATCTGCCA
>JASIGD010000413.1 GCA_030045295.1 Streptosporangiaceae bacterium | reverse complement strand
CAGGGTCCGCCCGGAGCGGCGCACCGGGTCGGGCGTCAGTGCCGCCGCGTACTGATGATGGTGGCGGGCCGCAGTCAGCAAGCCATACCGGCGTGTGATCGGGGACGACTACAAGTGGGTGACGAGCTTGACTGGCTGGCCGGTAACTGAGGCCACCGTCTGGAAATCGCGGTCGTCGCACAGGACGATGAGTCCCTCGCGTTCGGCTGTCGCGGCAATGAGCAGATCGACGGGACTCGCTGAGCGATGCCCGCCGGCCTCAGTCAGCAGCTGCTGGACTTCGTCTGCGCGCTCGTAGCCGCGATCGCTCATCGCCACCCACCCGAACACCTCCCGGAGCAGCCGGCGTTTCTCCAGCCGGTCCGCCAGCGAACGTGCCGAGTACAGAAACTCCAGTTCTACGATGGGACATGTCGCTATCACGCCGGCGGCGAGCTGGTCAGCCCACGCCTGCCGGAGCTTGTCCTGCAGGATGCGGAACAACCCTGATGTATCGATCAGGTAGAGGGCGGGACTCACCGGCGGTAGGCCGACTTGTCGCCAAGAAATTCATCAAAGTCGCCGCTGTCTGCCATCTCGCCGAGGGCAGCCAACGCGCGCAGCCGGGTCAGCCGCTGGCCCACCTCCTTGAGAGCCGCATTGACCGTGTCCTTCTTCGTCTTTGTTCCCAGCACCTCGGCTGCGGTCTCCAGCGCTTCCTGATCGATCTCGATGGGGGTTTTGATCATGGTCATCGGAATCGCCTCCACAGTCATCTGGATATCCAAAATATCTTATAGAGATATCTCAAGTATATAGTTTCGTCTGGCCAGGTCCCGTTCGCCCTCGCATCGAGAGATCCGGCGGCAGGGCAGAGCACCGCAAAGTCGGCGCGCTGGCCACTCCCACCAGGACAAGCCGGGCCAGCTGGCCAGCGATCTCGCCGCGCCGTCGGCCGACGATCCCAGTGCCGGCAAGTCCGGGGCTACCGGACCGATCTGAAATACTCACCGGATCATGTCCGCATATGCCGGTAGAGACTAATTTTCGGAAAAGTGTCCGAGGGGGGACTTGAACCCCCATGCCCTTGTCGGGCACTAGCACCTCAAGCTAGCGCGTCTGCCTATTCCGCCACCCGGACCCTCGAAGCGTGGTACGCATCGGCTGGCTTACCTTAGCAAACCGGGGGGCGTCTCGCGAAGTGCCGACGGCGGCGAATGTGACCCCCGGGGCGCGGCCGATGCCAGGCCGATGGGGTGCGACGATAGTGCGGTGACAGCGAATCAAGTGACCGCGCAGGACGAGGTCGTGAGCATATGCCGGGACCTGGTCAGGATCGACACCTCGAATCCGGGGGACCATTCGGGTCCGGGCGAGCGAGCGGCCGCTGAGCACGTCGCCGGGCTCCTGGCCGAGGCCGGGCTTGAGCCGACGGTCCTGGAATCGCACCCGAAGCGCGCCAGCGTGGTCGCGCGGATCAGCGGCCGGAACCCCGAACGGCCCGGCCTGCTCGTGCACGGTCACCTCGACGTGGTGCCGGCCAGCGCGCCGGACTGGCGGCATGACCCCTTCTCGGGGGAGATCGCCGACGGCTGCGTGTGGGGCCGCGGCGCGATCGACATGAAGGACATGGACGCGATGATGCTCGCCGTGGTCCGGCAGCGGCTGCGCGAGGGGCGCCCGCCCGCCCGTGACATCGTGCTCGCGTTCACCGCGGACGAGGAGGCGGGCGGAACCTGGGGCGCCCGCTGGCTGGTCGACCACCACCCGGGCCTGTTCGAGGGCGTCACCGAGGCGGTCGGCGAGGTCGGTGGCTTCAGCATCACCCTCGGCGCCCAGCGGCTCTACCTCTTGCAGGCCGCGGAAAAGGGCATGGCGTGGATGCGGCTGACCGCGCGCGGCACGGCCGGCCACGGCTCGATGATCCAGCCGGACAACGCGGTGACCGAGCTGGCCGAGGCGATCGGGAGGCTGGGACGGCATGAGTGGCCAACCCGCCTCATCCCGTCGGTCCGGGCTTTTCTGGAAGGAGCATGCGACGCTCTCGGCATCGAATTTATCCCGAACGACCCGGGGCAGGCGCTCAGTAAGATCGGGGCGATTTCCCGGATTATCGGGGCGACGCTGAGAAACACGGTGAATCCCACGGTCCTGCGCGCCGGATATAAGGTCAACGTCGTCCCGCAGACCGCCACCGCCGAAGTCGACGGCCGGTTCCTGCCCGGCTACGAGGAAGAGTTTTATGCCGAGCTTGACCGGGTGCTCGGGCCGGGCGTGACACGCGAGATGATTCACGCGGACATCGCGCTGGAGACGACCCCGGACGGCGACCTGTACACCGCCATGACCGGCGCGCTGGTCGCGGAAGATCCCGCGGCCCGGGTGATTCCCTACTGCCTGTCCGGGGGCACCGACGCCAAGTCGTTCAGCCGGCTCGGCCTGCGGTGCTTCGGGTTCACCCCGCTGCGGCTGCCGGCCGAGCTGGACTTCTCCGGCATGTTCCACGGTGTCGACGAGCGTGTCCCGGTCGAGGGACTGCGCTTCGGGGTTCGCGTCCTGGACGAGTTCCTCGGCCGTTGTTAGCGCCTGAACTGAAGCCGCCCGGTCGCGGGATGAGCTCAGAATGTGCGTACTGGGCGTATGATGCGCCTTCGGAGGGTAGCCTTCCTGCTGCCGTCGGCGTTGAGCCGGAGCTTGGACAGTTCCCAGTCTCCGTACTCGGCGTGGTCGGTCAGGATCCGCCGCGCGGTGTCGCGAGCGTCTCGGGACGTGCCGCGAGGCAGGTATACGACGAGGTAGGCGTACTCGGCCATCGGTCCTATTCTGCTTGAGTTCACCAGCGATTCAAGCTGCAGTAGCAAAATCTCCGGCTTGGTCCGGTGGACGCGAGGGAACACACCGGACCGGGTCGGAGGTTACAGCTGAAGGGCAGCGCGTGACCACCGGTACCGTTGGACGGTCACAGCGCGGATGCAAGGACGGGAAGAGTGCCAGCAAGGACATCGGCGAAATCGGGAGCCAGCCAGACGACCCCGCGGGCCAAGAGCGGCGCGGCCACCAGGGCCGGGGCCGGGAACGGGGACGGCCGCGGTAGCAAGCTGGTCATCGTCGAGTCGCCGTCTAAGGCCCGGACGATAGCCGGGTACCTCGGTCAGGGCTACGTGGTCGAGTCCAGCGTCGGCCACATCCGCGACATGCCCGACCGCGCCGCGGAAATCCCGGCCAGGTACCGCGGTGAGCCGTGGGCCAGGCTCGGCGTCAACGTGGATGACAACTTCGAGGCGCTCTACGTCGTGCCCAGTGACAAGCGGCAGCAGGTATCCAAGCTCAGGAACGCGCTGAAGGACGCCGACGAGCTGCTACTCGCCACGGATGAAGACCGCGAGGGCGAGGCCATCGCCTGGCACCTGGTGAAGGAGCTGAAGCCCAAGGTGCCCACGCACCGGATGGTCTTCCACGAGATCACCCCGGAGGCGATCGCCCGGGCCATCGCCAGCCCGCGCGAGGTCGACCAGGGCCTGGTGGACGCGTACCAGGCGCGCCGCGTACTGGACCGGCTGTACGGGTACGAGGTATCGCCCGTGCTGTGGAAGAAGGTCATGCCCAAGCTGTCCGCCGGGCGCGTGCAGTCGGTCGCGACCAGGCTGGTCGTCGACCGCGAACGCGAGCGGATCGCGTTCCGCGCGGCCAGCTACTCCGACCTCGAAGCCGAGTTCGCGACAAGGGACCACGGCCGGCGCCAGGATGGCGAGCCCGCGTCTTTCACCGCGAACCTGGTCGCCGTGGACGGCCGCCGGGTGGCGCAGGGCCGCGATTTCACCGCCACCGGCGAGCTGCGCAGCCCGGACGTCCTGCACCTGGACGCCGCCGCGGCGGCCGGGCTGGCGGAGCGGCTCGACGGGGCGAGCTTCTCGGTCGCCAGCGTCGAGCGCAAGCCATACCGGCGCTCGCCGTACGCGCCGTTCCGCACCACCACGCTGCAGCAGGAGGCCTCCCGCAAGCTCGGCTTCTCCGCCAAGCACACGATGTCCACCGCGCAGCGGCTGTACGAGAACGGCTACATCACCTATATGCGCACCGACTCGGTCACGCTGTCCCAGACGGCGATCACCGCGGCCCGGCGGCAGGCGGCCGAGCTCTACGGCGCCGCCTACGTGCCGGACGCGCCCCGCATCTACGCCAGCAAGGTCAAGAACGCGCAGGAGGCGCACGAGGCCATCCGGCCAGCCGGGGACAGTTTCCGCACCCCGGCCCAGGTCGCGCGGGACGGCCTGACCTCCGACGAGCGCCGGCTCTACGAGCTGATCTGGCAGCGCACCGTGGCCTCCCAGATGAAGGACGCCACCGGCGAGTCGGTCTCGGTCCGGGTCGCGGGCACGTCCAGCGCGGGCGAGCGGGCCGAGTTCGGCGCGACCGGGAAGGTCATCAGCTTCTACGGGTTCCTCAAGGCTTACGTCGAGGGCGCCGACGATCCCGCCGCGGACCTGGACGACCGCGAGCGCAGGCTGCCGCCGCTGGCGGAGAGGGATCCGCTCGACGTGCTCAGGCTCGC
>JASIGD010000412.1 GCA_030045295.1 Streptosporangiaceae bacterium | reverse complement strand
GAAGCGGCGCGGTCAGAGGCCGGGTTGCGGGACGCGGGGCCGGGATACGGCCGACGCCGCGAGGCGGAGCGGTCAAGCGCTGAGCGGGAGAGCGAACGGTCAACCGGCGGACGGCTGGGCGGCGCGCGGAAGCGGCGGCGATCGAGAGGATCCCCGGGCTTCCCCGGACGAGGTAGGTCTTCTCGCTGATTTCCGGCGCTCCGCCGTTAGAGCGGCTCTGGGCCAGTGCGGCGCACGGAGGCGGCCTCGGGCCCCGGCTAACACACCGGGGATATGGCGCCGCGGCGTCAGTCGAAGATCGGCTCGCGGGTCCGGGACCGCTTCAGCTCGAAGAAGCCGTCGACGCCCGCGATCAGGTGAACGCCGTCCCACAGCCTGCCCGCGGCCTCGCCCCGCGGGATGGGCGATACGACCGGCCCGAACACTGACATTCCGTTGACCGAGATAATGGGCGTGCCCACGTCCTGGCCGACCCGCTCGATCCCTTCGGCGTGTGAGGCGCGCACCGCCGCGTCATACTCGGTGGAATCCATCGCGCCGGTCAGGCTGGCGGGCAACCCGGCCTCCGTCAGCGCGGCGGAGATCGTCTCGGCGTCCCTGGGCGCCTTCTCCTGGTGGAACCGCGTGCCGAGCGCGGTGTACAGGGGCAGCAGGACCTGCGGGCCGCGGGCCTGCTCCGCCGCGATCAGCACCCGGACCGGGCCCCAGGCGGCCCGCATGCCCTCGCGGTAGCGCTCGGACAGGCCTTCCTTCTCCTCGTTCAGGACGGCCAGGCTCATCACGTGCCACACGATGGTGACCGGACGGACCTTCTCTACCTCGAGCATCCAGCGCGAGGTGATCCACGCCCACGGGCAGATAGGGTCGAACCAGAAGTCGACGCGCGTAGGCTCCTGCTGGGTCATGCGCACTCCTCATCACGAGTAAACCTGGCTTCGCCGGCGACGAAGTGCCCCGGCAGCGTCAACCCCGCGGCCCAGCCGCGAATTCCGCGGGCCGCACGCCAAGCCGGGCCGCCGGGGTCGGCTACCCACGACGGAGGGATCATCGGTGACATCAAACCTGACCCGCGACGAGGCGGCGGCCCGGTCGGCGCTCATCAAGGTCGCCTCTTACCAGGTGAACCTCGACCTGACCGCGGGCACCGACGAGACGTTCGACTCGGTCAGCATGGTGAGGTTCGACTGCGCCGCACCGGGCTCATCCACCTTCATCAACCTGACCGCCCCGGCCGTGCGCGAGATCACGCTGAACGGGGCGCCGGCCAGCCTTGACGCGTTCGACGGCGACCGGATCACGCTGCACGGGCTGGCCGCGTCGAACGTGCTGCGGGTGGTGGCCGAGTGCGCCTACTCGCGCAGCGGCGAAGGGCTGCACAGGTTCACCGACCCGGCCGACGGGCGGGTCTACACGTACTCGGACCTGGAGACGTTCGACGCGCACCGGGTATACGCGTGCTTCGACCAGCCCGACATGAAGGCCAGCTACGAACTGACGGTGACCGCGCCGGCGGACTGGCTCGTCGTCTCGAACATGGCCCCGGAGTCGACCCGCCCGGAGGGCGAGGCGCTGCGCTGGCATTTCCCGCCCACCCCGGCCATGCCGACGTACATCACGGCCGTCGCGGCCGGCCCCTACCACGTGGTGCGGGACGAGCACGACGGCATTCCGCTCGGCCTGTACTGCCGGCAGTCGCTGGCCGAGTACCTGGACGCGGACGAAATCCTGGAGGTGACGCGTCAGGGCTTCGACTTTTTCCACGGGTCGTTCGGGATCAAGTACCCGTTCCAGAAGTATGACCAGCTCTTCGTACCCGAGTTCAAAGAGGGCGCGATGGAGAACGCGGGCGCCGTCACGTTGCTGGAAGCGTACATTTTCCGCTCGCGGGTCACCGATTTCGCCCGCGAAGCGCGCGGCGAGACCATACTGCACGAAATGGCGCACATGTGGTTCGGCGACCTGGTCACGATGCGCTGGTGGGATGACCTGTGGCTGAACGAGTCCTTCGCCACCTGGGCGGGCACGCTCGCGCAAGCCGAAGCGACGAGGTGGACGGCGGCCTGGACGACGTTCGCGCAGCTGTACAAGGCCTGGGCGTACCGGCAGGATCAGCTGCCCTCCACCCACCCGGTCGCGGCCGACATCCCGGATATCGAGGCCGTCGAGGTGAACTTCGACGGGATCACGTACGCCAAGGGCGCGGCGGTAATCAAGCAGCTCGTCGCCTACGTGGGGCGGGAGAATTTCCTGGATGGCGTGCGGAAGTACTTCGGCGCGCACGCGTGGGGCAACGCGACGCTGGCCGACCTGCTCTACGCCCTGGAGGAAACCTCGGGCCGCGACCTGGCGCCCTGGTCAGAGCAATGGCTGCAGACCGCCGGGGTGAACACGCTGCGGCCGTCCTACTCGGTTGACGCGGACGGCAGGTTCACCGAGTTCGCGGTGGACCAGGAGGCCCCCGCGACCCATCCGGTGCTCCGTTCGCACCGCATCGCCATCGGCCTGTACGACCGGACCGAGGCCGGTCTGTCGCGCCGGCTCCGGGTCGAGACCGACGTGACCGGCCCGCGGACGGTCGTGCCGGAAATCGTCGGGCAGCCGCGCCCGGACCTGGTGCTGGTCAACGACGATGACCTGACCTACGCCAAGGTCCGGCTCGACGATCATTCGCTGGACACCCTGCTGGTCAACTCGATAGGGGCGTTCACGGAGTCGCTTCCCGCGGCGCTGTGCTGGTCGGCCGCCTGGGACATGTGCCGCGACGCCGAGATGGCGGCGCGTGACTACGTGCGGCTGGTCATGTCGGGTATTAGCTCGGTGGCCGACATCAGCGTGGTGCAGACGCTGCTGCGCCAGGCGGGCCAGGCGGCGCGCCGCTTCGTCGACCCCGGCTGGCGGGAAGCCAGCCTGGCCCTGACGGCCCGCACGCTGCGCAACCTGCTCGGTACGGTGCCGGCCGGCTCGGATGAGCAACTGGCCTACGTGCGCGCCCTCACCGCCACCGCCACCTCCGCCGATGATCTCGCGATGCTCGCAGGGCTGCTCGACGGCTCGGTACAGCTGGACGGGCTCAGCGTCGACACCGACCTGCGCTGGACGCTGCTGGCGCGGCTGGTCAGCCGCGGTGCCGCCCAGGGCTCCGGAGAGCCCGGGACCTACGGGACGGCCGAGATAGACGCCGAGCTGGCCCGGGACGCGACCGACGCGGGCGAGAGGCACGCCGCGACCTGCCGTGCCGCGATCCCGACGGCCAGGGCCAAGCGGGAGGCCTGGCGTCTGCTCACCGGAGGGGAGCTGACCATCGCGATGTTCCGGGCGGTCCTGGCCGGCTTCGTCGACCCGGACCAGCCGGAACTGGTGGAGCCGTACCGCGAGGAGTACTTCGCGGTCGTGGGCGACTTGTGGCGCACGTGGTCATCTGCCATGGCGCAGGACTTCGTGGCCGGCGCCTACACGGTGTGCGCGGTCTCGCCGGAGACGGTCGAGGCCACCGACGCCTACATCGCGAGCGCGCAGCCCCCCGCCGCGCTGCGTCGGCTGCTCATCGAGGGCCGGGACGACGTACTCCGCGCGCTGCGCTGCCAGGCCCGCGACCGCCAAGCCTCGTAACCGGATCGGCGGGCGGGCGGCGGGCGGCGGAGCCGGGGTCGGCTGGCCGCCCCCGGGCGGGCTCAGCGGCTGTCGGCGACGGACTTGGCGATGGCCTCGCGGACGTGCTGGGCCAGATCGGCCAGCGGGATCTGGACGGTGGCGCCGGAGCCTCGGTCGGTGAGCTCGGCCGCACCCGCGGCCAGGCCGCGCTTGCCGATGGTGACCCGGAACGGGATGCCGACCAGTTCGGCGTCGCTGAACTTGACGCCCGCACGCACCGGGCGGTCGTCCACGATCACGTCGACGCCCGCGTCGAGCAGGGCCTGGTAGACCTCTTCGCCCGCCTCGACCACCGCGGCGTCATCCTGCTGGGCGATCACCACGACGACCTCGAACGGGGCGACCGCCACCGGCCAGATGATGCCCTTGTCGTCGTAGTGGACCTCGACGATCGTGGCCATGGCGCGCTCGACGCCGATGCCGTAGCAGCCCATGACCGGCCGGATCGGCTTGCCGTCCGGGCCGGACACCCGGATCTGCATGGCCTCGGTGTACTTGGAGCCGAGCTTGAAGATGTGGCCGACCTCGATGCCGCGCTCCACCTCCAGGCCGTGCCCGCAGTTGACGCATTGGTCGCCGGCCGCGACCTGGCGCAGATCCGCCCACTGGCCGACGTTGATGTCCCGGTCAACGTCCACACCGCGCAGGTGGGTGTCGTCGACGTTGGCGCCGGTGTACATGCCGCGGCGTCCGCGCAGCGCCTCGTCGGCGATGACCGGGTAACCGGTGACGCCCACCGCGCCGAGGCTGCCCGGCAGCGCGCCGAGGGCCTCCCGGATGTCCTCGGCCTGGGCCGGGCGGATCGCGGTGGCCCCGGTGGCGTCGATGAGCTTCTGCTCGTTGAGCGCATGGTCGCCGCGCAGCAGGACCAGGGTGAGCACGCCGTCCAGGAAATAGACCAAGGTCTTGATCTGGCGGTCGGCCGGTGCCTGGTACTGCTCGGCAAGATCCTCGATGGTCCGTACGCCCGGGGTCGGGAAGGGCTCGGGCGCGGCAAGCACCACCGTCCGTTCGGGAGAATCATCTACGGAGGCCAGCCGGGACGTCGCTATCTCGATGTTCGCCGCGTAACCACACTCCGGGCAGAGGACGATCAGGTCCTCGCCGGACGGTGAAGGGCAGACAAACTCGGTGGAGTCCGAGCCGCCCATCGTGCCGCTGGAGGCCTGGACCGGGATGGCGGGGACGGACAGCCGCTCGAAGATCCGGACGTAGGCGTCGCGGTGCAGGCGGAAGGACACGTCGAGCTCGTCCGGGCCCAGGTCGAAGCTGTAGGAGTCCTTCATGGTGAACTCGCGGGTGCGCATCAGGCCGGCCCTCGGCCGCGGCTCGTCGCGCAGCTTGGTCTGGATCTGGTACCACATCTGCGGCAGCTCGCGGTAGGACTCGAGCTCGGCGGCCACGTCGGTGACGATCTCCTCGTGAGTCATGCCGAGGGCCAGGTCGGCGCCGCGCCGGTCCTTGAGCCGAAACATCTCGTCGCCCATCAGCTCCCAGCGGCCGCTGAGCTGCCACAGCTCGGCCGGGTGCATGACCGGCATCAGGATCTCCTGGGCCCCGATCCGGTCCATCTCCTCGCGGATGATCCCGATGACCTTGAGCCGGACCCGCTGGCCCAGCGGCAGCAGCGAGAAGTGCCCGGCCATCAGCTGCCGGATGTAGCCGGCCCGGAGCAGCAGGCGGTGGCTGGGCGCGCCGGCGTCCGCCGGATCTTCGCGCAGCGTCGGGATGTGCATCTGGGACCAGCGCATGCGGCGAACCGTCACTTTCGAGCCGTGGTCGGGCAAGCCCGTAGTCTATCCCCGGCGCCGGCATTCCGGGCGTTCGAGGATCCGGGCCAGCTGGGTCAGGGTACGGATGTGCGGGTGGCCGTCCGCCGCCGGGCAGAGTCCGTGCGGGTCCAGGTGGACCGGCTGCAGGCCGGCGGCCAGGGCGCCGGCCACGTCGTACCTGAGGCTGTCGCCGACGTGCAGGACGGTTTCGCCGGCGGGCACGCCGAGGGCTTCCAGCGCGATGCTGAAGATGGCGGGATCCGGCTTAGCCACGCCGACCACGGCGGAGTCGACGACCACGCCGACCCGGATTCCTTCTTGTTTCGCGTCCGGCTGCCGTCCGTCGGGGGTGTAGCAGACGCCGAGGCGGCGCAGTTCGGCCTGGACGGTGCCGTCGGAATTCGAGACCACGCCCATCGGCAGGCCGAGCGAGGCCAGGGCCCGCAGCCCGGGCATCACTCCGGTGCCGACGTGCGTCCAGGGGCGGCCCGCGGTCGCCTCGGCGATCTCGGCGGCCAGGTCCCGGCACCGCTCCTCGGTCACGCCGCAGGCGGCGAGGTAGCCGACCAGGTACTCACGCCACCAGGTACCCGCGACGGGCGGCGTGGCGGCCAGGTCCTGGGCGACCATCGCGCGGTAGTGGGCCCGTTCGAACGAGGCGATGGCAAGAGACAAGCCGACCTGCTGCAGCCGCGGCCGCAGCAGGTCAGGCTCCGGGAAGATCATCACCCCGCCTGCGTCGAGCAAGATTGCGCTGACCCCCGAGCTCACACCCGAACTATAGGTGGCGCAAGGCTCGCTCGCTGAGCCAGGGCGACCAGGCGGTCTACGTCGCCGGCCGGGCGCGGGGCGGTTAGCGGAGGCGGTAGGTCACGGCGCGGGCCAGCCAGAAACCCGCGACGGCCTGGACGACGCCGACTACCAGCGGGCCGGCGACGCCGACCGCGGCGTAGGGCGGCAGGCCGGCCAGGGCGGCGACGGTGCGCGCGGTCGGCCCCATCGGAGCGCCGGACAAGGCGGGCCACCAGAACGCGGCGCTCCAGCCCAC
>JASIGD010000411.1 GCA_030045295.1 Streptosporangiaceae bacterium | reverse complement strand
CAGCAGCTGAGCGCGGGTACGCGCCGCGACCGGCGGCTGCGGCGGCAGCTGGAGCCGTGCCTGCAGGTCGTAGGCCGGGTAGTAGCGCAGCGAGTCGCCGTCCGCCACGGCGGTGGTGAGCCGGTCGGCCAGGGGCGCGGTCTGCATCATCTGCAGCCGCACCCGGCGTACCCTGTCGCGCGCGAGATACCCGAGATACCGGCCGATCACCCCGGTGAACACCGCGCCGGTGCACAGCACGACCAGATCACAGTGATGCCAGGCTCCGGTGTGGTCGCGCACCGCGTTCGGCACGATCTCGACCACCTCACGTCCGGGCAGCCACTCGTACCCGTCCCCGGCCAGGTAGCTGCGCAGCGCAGGGAGCACCTGCCGCGGCTCGACGACCGCGTCGGCGCGGCAGAGCAGACCGCCCGCGAGGTCACCGCGCAGGGCCGGGTTGACCGCCCGGACGGCGGCGGGGTCCAGCAGCTCGAATCCGCGCCGGTCCGCGTCCGGCAGCGCCGCGGCCTCCTTGAGCACGCGGAGTTCGGCCTCGTCGGTGGCCACGGTGAGCGAGCCGGCGGCCCGGAAGCCGAGGCCGGGTACCTGACCGGCCAGCTCTTCCCACAGCTCGCGAGCGTGCAGCGCGAGGCCGAGTTCAGCGCCCGCCTGCCGGCCGCTCACCCAGACCAGGCCGAAGTTCCTCACGCTCGCGCCGCGGGCCTCGAGCTCCCGTTCCAGGTGCACGACCTCGTAGCCCCGCCGTCGCGCCGTCGCGGCGTGCATCGTGCCGAGCACGCCCCCGCCGACCACCGCGATCCTTTGCGTGAGCCTCATTGCCGCCAGTATAGTCATTTGCGAACTTGTATAGCCAACTTTGGGGCGGAGGCACGCTTGGCGGACGGCGAGCCGGCGCTTGAGCTGAAGGTCGGCGAGCGCTCGCTGCGCTTCCCCGCGGTATGGCTGCGGGACAACTGCGCGTGCGCCGAGTGCGTGGATCCCGGCAGCGGGCAGAAGCTGACGGACATAACCGAGATACCCGACGGCGTGGCGGTGGCGGCCGCCGAGGACGCGGGGGAGTCGGTGGTGGTGACGTACGCGCCGGACCGGCACCGGTCCACCTTCTCCCGCTCCTGGCTGGCGGAGCACGCGCTGGAGTCCTACGGCGACGGCGACGGGCGGACCGAGGACGAGAAGGAACTGTGGCTGCCCGCGCGGAGCTGGCCGCAGGGGAGCTGGCCGCGGGGGAGCTGGCCGCGCTACCTGGCCGAACCCGAGGACCGGGCGCGCTGCCTGGACGCCGTGCTCCGCTGGGGATTCGTGCTGCTCCGCGGGGTGCCCGCCGAAGCCGGCCTGGTGCTGGAGGTCGCCGCGAGCTTCGGTTTCGTACGGGAGACGAACTACGGCCGGCTATTCGACGTCCGGGTCGAGCCGTCCCCGGGCAACCTGGCGTACACCAGCCGCCCGATCCCGCCGCACACCGACAACCCCTACCGGGATCCGGTGCCGACCGTCCAGTTGCTGCACTGCCTGCGCGCGGCAGTAAGGACCGACGGGCAGGCGGGTGGGGGCGACACCGGCCTGGTGGACGGGTTCGCGGCCGCTCGTGACCTGCGCGCCCGGGACGCCGAAGCGTTCGACGTGCTCACCCGGACCGCGGTCCCCTTCGAGTACCGCGATAACGGTACAGAGCTAAGAGCCAGCCAGCCCCTGATCCAGCTCAGCCCGCGCGGCCGGATCCGGGGGGTCCGGTTCAACAACAGGTCGGCGCGGCCGCTTCGGCTGCCGTACGCGGAGGTGACCGCGTTCTACGCCGCCTACCGCCGCTGGGCGGGCCTGCTGGCGCAGCCGGAACGGCGGCTGAACCTGCGGCTGGCCCCGGGTGACTGCCTGATCTTCGACAACACGCGGATCCTGCACGCCCGCACGGCGTTCAGCGTGACCGGCCGCAGGCACCTGCAGGGTTGCTACGCGGACCTGGACGGCCTGGCCAGCGCCCTGGCGGTGCTCAAACGCGGGGAGGCACGATGACGGGGATCGAGACCATCGCCGGGTTGTTCGCCGGGCCGGGAGCGCGAGACTACCTGGGCGAGCCGGTGACCGTCGGCGTGCACATGCGGCAGGCCGGGGCGCTGGCCGAAGCCGCCGGGGCGGCTGCCCCGCTGGTGGCGGCGGCCCTGCTGCACGACATCGGTCACCTGCGTAGCGAGACCGACAGCAAGCATGCCGAGGCAGGCGCGCGGTGGCTCGGCCAGTGGTTCGGCGAGGCCGTGACCGAGCCGGTCCGGCTGCACGTGCCGGCGAAGCGGTACCTGTGCGCCGTCGAACCCGGCTACTTCGGGCTGCTCTCGGCCGAGTCGGTCCGCACGCTGTCGTTGCAGGGCGGCCCGATGACGCCGGCCGAGGTAGCCGCGTTCGAGGCGCTGCCGCACGCACGGGACGCGGTGGCGGTGCGCCGCTGGGACGAGGCGGCCAAGGACCCGGGGGTCGCGCCGCCGGGGTTCTCGCACTTCGCGCCGCTACTTGAGACGCTCGTCCGGTGCTAACCGCGCGGGCGTGCGGGACAGCGCGTTGACCGCGACCGAGTTGTGCACGCTGAACGCGACCGCGCTGCCCA
>JASIGD010000410.1 GCA_030045295.1 Streptosporangiaceae bacterium | reverse complement strand
CCGCCGCGCAGTCCGGGCTGCCGCTGGCGCCGCGGACGCTCGCCCGGCTGACCGAGTGCCCGCCGCTGCCGGTCCCGTGGCCCGGCGCCGCCCGTGACGCCCTGCTCGCCTTGCTCGGAGCCGGCCAGTCCGCGGTCAGCGTCTGGGAGGCGCTCGACACCGAGGGCCTGATCACCGCGCTGATTCCGGACTGGGAGCGGGTGCGGAACCGGCCGCAGCGCAATCCGCTGCACAAGTTCACCGTGGACCGGCACCTGGCCGAGGCGGCCGCCCGGGCGGCCGCGCTGACCCGTGAGGTCGCCCGGCCCGACCTGCTGCTGATCGCGGCGCTGCTGCACGACATCGGCAAGGGCTGGCCCGGTGACCACAGCATCACCGGCGAGGTCGTGGCGCGCGACGTGGGTCGCCGGATCGGCCTGCCCGGCCCGGATGCGGACCTGGTCGCCGCGGCCGTCCGGCACCACCTGCTGCTGCCGGTGGTAGCGACCAGGCGCGACCTGGACGATCCGGTGACCGTCAAGCAGGTGGCGGCCGCCGTGCCCAGCCGGGCGCTGCTCGAGCTGCTGCACGCGCTGGCCATCGCGGATGGCCTGGCGACCGGGCCCGCCGCGTGGAACGACTGGAAGGCCACGCTGGTCGCCGATCTGGTCCGGCGGGTGGAGGGCGCGCTGGCCGGCGAGCAGCTGCCCGGGCCGGCGCCGCTGCGGGACGATCAGCTGGACCTGGCCGCCAGCGGCGGGCCAGCGGCCACGGTGCGCGGGTCCGAGGTGACCGTGGTCGCCCCCGACCGGCCCGGCCTGTTCTGGCGCGCGGCAGGGGTGCTCGCCTCGCACCGCCTGGCGGTTCGCAGCGCCAACGCGACGGCCGTGGGTCCCACGGCCGTCACCGTGTTCGACGTGGAGTCCGAGTTCGGGGATCCGCCGGACGCGGCGCTGGTAGCCGGGGACCTGCGCCGGATGCTGCTGGGGCGGCTGGACGTCACCGACCGGCTGGAACGCCGGGCCCGGGCCGCCCCGCCGCGCGCTGCCGCGGTCCCCGCGCCCAAGGTCACGCTGGTCGACGAGGCGTCGCAGACCGCGACGGTGGTGGAAGTGCGCGCGCACGACGCCCCCGGGCTGCTGTGGCGGGTCGGCCGTGCTCTCGGCGAGTGCGGCCTGGACGTGCGCGCGGCCCGGGTGGAAACCCTCGGCGCCGAGGTCGTCGACGTGTTCTACGTGACCGGCTCCGACGGCCAGCCGCTGGCCGACGCGGACCTGCGCCGCGCCACCGTGCACGCGGTCCTGGCTGCGCTCCGCGGGTGAAGACCGTCTGTGCCCGGCCCGTCCGGTGGCGAAGACCCACCTACTCCGGGCCGTTCGGTAGCCTGGTTTCGTGTTCGAGACCCTATCCGACCGGCTGACGCAGGTATTCTCCGCCCTGCGCGGCCGGGGACGGCTGTCCGCTGCCGACATCGACGCGACGGCCCGCGAGATCCGCATCGCCCTGCTCGAGGCGGACGTCGCGCTCCCGGTCGTCAGGCAGTTCATCGCGCGGGTCAAGGAGCGGGCCAACGGGGAGGAAGTGTCCGCCGCGCTGAACCCGGCGCAGCAGGTCATCAAGATCGTGCACGAGGAGCTGGTCGGCATCCTCGGCGGCGAGGCCAGGCGGCTGCGGTTCGCCAAGGTGCCCCCGACCGTGCTCTTGCTGGTCGGCCTGCACGCTTCCGGTAAGACCACGCTGGCGGCCAAGCTCGCGCTGTGGCTGAAGGAGCAGGGCAATACGCCGCTGCTGGTCGCGGCCGACCTTCAGCGGCCCAACGCGGTGCAGCAGCTCGAGGTGCTCGGCGAGCGCGCGGGCGTGCCGGTCTACGCGCCCTTCCCCGGCAACGGCGTCGGCGACCCCGTCCAGGTCGCGCGGCAGTCGGTGGACGAGGCGAGGCGGCACCAGCACAACATGGTCATCGTCGACACCGCGGGCCGGCTCGGCATCGACGAGGAGATGATGGCGCAGGCCCGCGCGATCAGGGACGCCACCGAGCCGGACGAGATCTTGTTCGTCGTCGACGCGATGATCGGCCAGGACGCGGTGGCGACCGCGCGGGCGTTCCTGGACGGGGTCGGTTACGACGGGGTGGTGCTGACCAAGCTCGACGGCGATGCCCGCGGCGGCGCCGCGCTGTCCATCGTGCAGCTGACCGGCCGGCCGATCATGTTCGCCTCCTCGGGCGAGAAGCTCGAGGACTTCGACCTGTTCCACCCGGACCGGATGGCGTCGCGGATCCTCGACCTGGGCGACGTCCTCACGCTGATCGAGCAGGCGGAGAAGGCGTTCGACGCCGAGCAGACCGCGACCCTGGCGGGCCGGATCGTCTCGGGCGAGGGCTTCACGCTCGAGGATTTCGTCGAGCAGCTGTCCATGGTGCGCAAGCTCGGGCCGATCGGGAACCTGCTCGGCATGCTGCCCGGGGCCGCCAAGAACCGGGAGCTGCTCGCCCAGGTCAACGACAAGGACCTGGACCGCGCGGAGGCGATCGTCCGGTCCATGACGCCGGAGGAGCGCCGCAACCCGAAGATCATCAACGGCTCCCGGCGGGCGCGCATCGCCAAGGGCTCCGGCGTCGCCGTGGGCGAGGTCTCCCAGCTGGTCACGAACTTCTTCGAGGGCCAGAAGCAGATGAAGGCGATGTTCAGCGGCGGCATCCCGGGCATGCCGGCGATGCCCGGCGTCGGCGCGGCCCGGCGGGCCGCCGCCAAGTCCGCCCGCGGCGGCAAGAAGGGCAAGAAGAAGCCGGCTCGCAGCGGCGACCCGCGCCGCGCCGCCGAGGTCACGCCGAGCCCGAACGCCCAGGGGCCAGCCGCCCTGGGGCCAGGCACCCAGGACGACCTGAGCGCGATCTCCAAGGGCCTGGGCGGCCTGCCGGATGGTTTCCCCGACAACCTGGCCGAGGGCCTGGCGGGACTGCAGCCCGGCCTGAACTTCCCGCCCACCGCGCCGGGCAACGTCCCCGCCGCGTTCCGCGGCGGCAACCCCAAGCGCCGCGACAAGAAGAAGTAACGGCCCCGACCTCCCCGGCCCGCTCACTCCGGAGCCAGCGCGCGCACCGTGTCGATGGTGTCGGCCTCGGCGGCCGGCTTGTCCTCGCGGTAACGCAGCACGCGCGCGAAGCGCAGCGCCAGGCCGCCCGGGTAGCGGGGACTGCGCTGCACGCCGTCGAACGCGATCTCCACCACCAGTTCCGGCCGGACGTAGACGGTCCAGGAGTCGCTGTGGTCTTCCAGGGCCAGCAGCCGCTCCGTCTGCCAGCTGAGCAGCTCGTCGGTCAGGCCCTTGAACGTCTTGCCGAGCATGACGAAACCGCCCGTGGCCGGGTCGCGCGCGCCCAGGTGCAGGTTGGACAGCCACCCGTGGCGCCGCCCGTGGCCCCATTCGACCGCCAGCACCACCAGGTCGAGCGTGTGCCGCGGCTTGACCTTGATCCACCCGGCTCCGCGCCGGCCCGCCGCGTACGGCGCGTCGAGCGACTTGACCACCACGCCTTCGTGGCCGCGCGACAGCGCGTCGCGGAAGAACGCCGTCGCTTCCTCCAGCGAGCCGGTCACCAGGCGGGGCATGCGCAGCTCGCCCGGCACCGCCCAGGCCAGCTCGGCGTGCCGTTTCCAGTCGGGCAGGTCGATCAGGTCCGCGCCCTCCAGGTGCAGCGCGTCGAACAGGAACAC
>JASIGD010000409.1 GCA_030045295.1 Streptosporangiaceae bacterium | reverse complement strand
AGGAGGCCGCGAGCGGCGCGCTGGACGTGCTCGCCGCCGGCGGCCTCGCCTCGGTGGGCCGGATCTTCGCGCTGCACTGCGACCCCCGGCTCGACGCCGGGCAGCTCGGCGTGCGCTCCGGCGCGATCACCGCCGCCTGCGACCGGGTCCACGTGCGGGTTTCCGGGCCCGGCGGGCACACAGCCCGGCCGCACCTGACCGTGGACCTGGTGTACGCGCTCGGCAAGATCATCACCGAGGTGCCCGCGGCGCTGTCCCGCCGGGTCGACCCCCGGTCCAGCCTCAGCCTGGTCTGGGGCCGGGTCAGCGCGGGTACCGTGGCCAACGCGATCCCCGACAGCGGAATCGCCGAGGGCACCGTCCGCTGCCTCGACGACGAGGCCTGGCACAGCGCGCCCGACCTGCTCAAGGAGCTCATCGACTCGGTCGCGTCCGCGTACGGGGTGAACGCCGAGTTCAGCTACCGGCGCTACGTCCCGCCCACGGTCAACGACCAGGCCAGCGCGGCCATGATCTCCGCCGCGGCCCTGGACGTCCTCGGCGCCGGCTCGGTCGTGCACACCCCGCAGAGCCTCGGCGGCGAGGATTTCGCCTGGTACCTGGAATCCATCCCCGGCGCGCTGGCCAGGCTGGGCACCCGGCCACCGGGTTCGACCGCGGTGCAGGACATTCACCAGCCGACGTTCGACGTCGACGAGCAGGCCATCGGCGTCGGGGTCCGCGTGATGGCGGCCGCCGCCATCAACGGACTGTGGGACGACGGCGTGATGGTCGCCCAGCCGCTGCCCGGCGTCAACGGCTAGGCCCCCCCGGCCGGGGGTGGGTTACGCTGAACGGGTGGGTAGCGTGCCAGTCGAGCGCCAGCAGCGCGCCGACGCAGGCAGCGGGCCGCAGACGTTCCGCTCGTCGACCGGGCTTGTCGTCTGGTGGGTCTGGCTGTTGTTCGCCGCCGCGAACCTGGTCGACCTGGCCGTCCAGGGCCGCGATCACCTCTCGCTGGTCGCGGCGGCCATCTTGGTCATGGTGACCGGCCTGGCGTACGCCGCCGCGCAACGGCCCAGGGTCATCGTGGAGGACGCCCGGCTCACGATCAGGAACCCGCTCCGCGACCACCGCATCGGCTGGGCGGGCGTGACCAAGACCGACGTGACCGACCTGCTCCGCGTGCACTGCGAGTGGACCAGCCAGGCGCCCGGCCAGGAACCGGTCAGGCACACCAAGAGGATCGACTGCTGGGCGGTGCACTACTCGCGGCGCCGGCAGCTCCACGCCGAGGCCAGGGCGCGCCGGTCGGGCACCCGCGTGGTTTCCGGCCGCTCGCCGTTCGGCCTGGCGGCCGGCGGCAGCCGCGGCGGGTACGCCAGCGGCAGCCCGGCCGACTCCACGCCCGAGATGGAAGCCGAGAAGGTCATCCGGCTGATCAACGAGCACGCGACGGCGGCCCGGGCCGAAGCGGTCTGGGCCGGCGGGACCGCCGAAATCGCCGGGGCCGCCGAAATCGCCGGTACCGCCGAAATCGCCGGGGCCGGCCCAGCCGGCGTGACCGGGGACCCGGCAGAAGCGGCCGATGACCCGCAGGCCTCCGGGGGCCTCGAGCGGCTCAGGCAAACCGGCTGGCTCGACCCGCTGACCAGCACGTGGAGCTGGCCGGCCCTCGCCGCGGTCATCGTCCCCGCGCTGATCCTGCTGGTGGTGTGCCTGGTCTGACGGCGAGCCCCCGGGGAGCCTCAGGTCCAGGGCGGCTCGAGCTCGGCGTTCGAGTCGCCCAGCTTGCCGCACGGCAGCGCGCGCAGCTTCGCCACGTAGTCGTCCGGGGCGCCCGCCTTCTCCGCGGCGTCGGCCAGGATGCCGATGTTCCGTGCCGAGGGCAGTCCCCCCTCGTAGAAGTTGAGCACGTACAGCCAGGCCAGCAAGTCGCCGTCCAGCGTCTGCACCCGGACCTTCGCCTTGCGGTAATAGCCGAGGGTGACGCCGTCCCAGTTGTCGAGTTCCTTCTCGTCGGTGTCGAACATGTCGTAGAGCACGACGAAAACGCGCGCGCCGGGCTCCTCGACCACCGTCGCCAGCGCCCCGTCCCAGCCGATGTCCTCGCCGCCGAAGGTCAGCCGCCAGCCCTCCAGCCACCCGGTTCCGCGCTGCGGTGAGTGCGGGCAGCGCAGCAGCATCTGCTCGGGGTCCATGTTGCTGCCGTAGGCCGCGTACAGTGCCACGGGGGCAAGCGTACGGCGTCCCGTCGCGCTACGCCGCGTAATGCACCAGGCCCGGTTCACGACTTCGGCCCGCGTGCGGGAGAATTGCCAATCGTGACCTTGCCACGGCACAAGATAGCGATCTTGGGCGGCGGGCCGGGCGGTTACGAGGCCGCCCTCGTCGCGGCCCAGCTCGGTGCCGATGTCACCGTCATCGACTCCGACGGGCTCGGCGGCGCCTGCGTGCTCACCGACTGCGTCCCCTCCAAGACGCTGATCGAGACGTCCAACGCGATGACGCTGCTCAACCGGTCCGCCGGGCTCGGCATCGCCACCGGCGGCCTGGCCACCGTCAACGCCGCCCGCCTGTACGAGCGGATCACCGACCTGGCCCGCGCCCAGTCCGCGGACATCACCGCCCGGCTCGCCGCCGAGCACATCAAGGTGATCGCCACCCGCGGCCGCCTGGCCGGCCCCGGCACGGTCCGCGCGGGCGACGCGGAGATCAAGGCGGACGCCGTCTTGATCGCGACCGGCGCGGCACCCCGGATCCTGGCGGACGCGCAGCCCGACGGCGAGCGCATCCTGACCTGGCGGCAGCTTTACGACCTCACCGAGCTACCACGCGACCTGATCGTGGTCGGCTCGGGCGTCACCGGCGCCGAGTTCGCCAGCGCCTACCAGGCGCTCGGCTCGCGCGTCACGCTGATCTCGTCCCGGGACCGGGTCCTGCCCAACGAGGACGAGGACGCGGCCAGCCACATCGAGGACGTCTTCCGCCGCAGCGGCATGACCGTGCTCGGCCGGTCGCGGGCGCGGGCCGTCTCCCGCGACCGGGAGGGCGTCACCGTGACCCTGGATGACGGCCGGACCGTGACCGGCAGCCACTGCCTGCTCACCGTCGGCATGGTGCCGAGGACCGAGGGCATCGGGTGCGCCGCGGTCGGGGTGAAGCGGGACGCGCGCGGTTTCATCGAGGTCGACCGCGTGTCCCGGACCTCGGCGCCCGGCGTGTACGCGGCGGGGGACTGCACCGGCGTGCAGATGCTGGCCTCGGTCGCGGCGATGCAGGGCCGGATCGCGATGTGGCACACGCTCGGCGAGGCGGTCAGCCCGCTCCGGCTTGATCACGTCGCCGCCACGATCTTCACCGACCCGGAAATCGCCACCGTCGGCGTGTCCCAGCGCGCGGTCACGGCGGGCGAGGTGTCCGCCCGGGTGCTCAACCTGCCGCTGGCCACCAACCCGCGGGCCAAGATGGCCGGCTTCAGCCACGGCTTCGTCAAGCTGCTGTCCAGCCCCGGCACCGGCGTCCTGCTCGGCGGCGTGGTGGTCGCGCCCCGCGCCAGCGAGCTGATCCTCGCCGTCTCGATCGCCGTCGAGCAGCGCCTTACCGCCGAGCAGCTGGCGCGTACCTTCGCCGTGTACCCGTCGCTGTCCGGCAGCATCACCGAAGCGGCCAGGAAACTAATGGAATTCGCCCCCGACGTCCCGTAAAGATCAAGATCTTTTTTACCGAACGTACGGTGGTGCTCGCCCGGCAACACCCCCGTCGCCGCTCAGTGTGAAGGTCGGCCCAGGTCGGGATCGTCGGGCGGCTCCAGGCCGTGCCG
>JASIGD010000408.1 GCA_030045295.1 Streptosporangiaceae bacterium | reverse complement strand
CCGCCCTTGCGGGTGATGGTCAGGGTCCGGTGGCCGCGGTCCTGGCCCAGGTGCTCGATGTCGGCGCCGGCGGCTTCGGAGACCCGCAGCCCGTTCAGCGCGAGCAGGGAGATCAGCGCATGCTCGGCCGGCGGGCCGAGTCCGGCGGCCACCAGCAGCGCGCCGAGCTCGTTGCGGTCCAGGGCGACGGCATGCGACTCGTAATCGACCCGCGGCCGCCGGACGTGCGCGGCCGGGGAGTGCTCGAGGAGTTCTTCTTCGACGGCGTAGTTGTAGAACCCGGCGATAGTGCACAGCCGCCGGGTGACCGTGGCCCGGGCACGGCCTCTGGCTTCGAGATCGCGGGCGAAGCTCTCTATGTCGGCGCGGCGGATGGCGAACAGGTTCAGGGAACGGGTGCGGCACCAGGTGGTGAACTGGCGCAGGTCCAATGCGTACGCTTGGCGAGTCAGCCCGCGGTATCCGGCCAGGTACCCGGCGAGCGCGAGCCGTTCGGCGTCGCTGAATACGGGCTGGATGGGACGAGGACGGTTGTGGCGGTGGCGGTCATCGGGTACCTCGGTCCGGGCTGAGGCCGGGGCCGGGCCAGGCGCGGCCTCAGCGAAATATAAGGCCACCACCGTCAAGGCGCCATGCCCGTCACGTCATGTCACGGTGCCCGATCGGGCGGAGCCAAGCGCTGTGCCGCGACGCACCCGAGATCGCCGAATCGGGCGTGACGATCCGACCTTGGGCGCTTGGCAACAGGCGCGCCCCGGATTCCCTGTTCTGGCGTCGTGAGGCGTTAACGATCGGTGCCCGCGGTGCGGGTGGCCGGCGAGGCCGGTCAGCAGCAGGGGCCATGGGGGTGAGCGGGTCTGGCGTGGTGGCGTGCTGTGGGCAGTGCCGCCGGCGGGGCTGGCCTTCTACGCTGTGAGCGTGGAGACCCTCACGTTCTTGTTCACCGATATTGAGGGCTCGACGGCGCTGCTCGGGCGCGTGGGGGAAGACGCCTACGCGCAGGTGCTGGCCGGTCATCACGCGCTGATCCGGTCGGCGCTGGCCGCGCACGACGGCCGCGAGGTGGATACGCAGGGGGATGCGTTTTTCGCGGTGTTCTCCTCCCCGCGGGCGTGCCTGGCGGCGGTACTGGCAATGCAGCAGGCCCTCCAGGACCATACCTGGCCGGGCCGGGAGCGGGTACGGGTGCGGATGGGCATCCACTGCGGGGAGGCGGCGCGGACGGCCGTCGGCCTGGTGGGCTTGGAGGTGCACCGGGCCTCCCGGATGGCGGCGGTCGGACATGGGGGGCAGGTGCTGGTGTCGGAGGCGGCGGCGGTACTGGTCCGGGACGGGCTGCCGCCGGGCGCGGCGCTGGCCGACCTGGGCACGCACCGGCTGAAGGACCTGGGCCGCCCGGAGCGGATCTTCCAGCTGCACGCGGCGGGCCTGCACGCGGGGTTCCCGCCGCTGCGGTCGCTCGGCAACCCGGCGCTGCCGAACAACCTGCCCGTCGAACTGTCGGCGTTCATCGGCCGTGAGCAGGAGGTGGGTAAGGTCCGGGCGCTGGTGGAGTCCTGCCGGCTGGTCACCCTGACGGGGGCCGGGGGGTGCGGGAAGACCCGGCTGGGGCTGCAGGTGGCGGCCGAGCTGCTGGATGGGTCCGGCGACGGGGTGTGGCTGGTGGAGCTGGCCGCGGTCACCAGCGAGGACGCGGTGGCTGCGGCGATCTCGCAGGCGCTGCAGCTTACCGGGCAGCCGGGCCGGCCGGCGCTGGGGGCCCTGCTGGATGCTCTGGCCCTGCAGGATGTGCTGATTGTGCTGGATAACTGCGAGCACCTGATCGGCGGGTGCGCCAAGACCGCGGAGGCGATCCTGCGCCGCTGCCCAAAGGTGCATCTGCTGGCCACCAGCCGGGAGCCGCTGGGCATCGGCGGGGAGACCATTTACCGGGTGCCGTCGTTGTCGCTGCCCGGCCCCGGCGAGGGCGGCCCGCCGACGCCGGGGTCGTCGGATGCGGTGGCGTTGTTCGCGGATCGGGCCCGGGCCAACGGCGTAGCCTTGTCCGCTGACGAGCAGGCCGGGCCGGTGGCGGTGTCGATCTGCCGGCGGCTGGACGGGATGCCGCTGGCGATCGAGCTGGCCGCGGCCCGGCTGCGGTCCATGTCCCTGGCCGAGCTGCACGACCGGCTGGACCAGCGGTTCCGGCTGCTGACCGGCGGCAGCCGCACCGCGCTAGCCCGGCAGCAGACCCTGCGGGCCACGGTCGGCTGGTCATATTCGCTACTGACCGGCGCCGAGCAGCTGCTGCTGGCGCGCCTGTCGGTGTTCGTCGCCAGCTTCGGCCTGGACGCCGCCGAAGCGGTATGCGGGTCCGGTGACCTGGACGTGATGGACGTAGCGGACCTGCTTGGGTCGCTGGTGGACAAGAGCCTGGTGGTCGCCGAGCCCGCCGGGCCAATTCTGCGTTACCGGCTGCTGGAGACGATCCGGCTGTTCGCCGCCGAGCGGCTCGTCGAGGCCAGCGACGGCGAGGAGGCCGCCGCGGCCGCCGCGGCGCACTGCGCCCATTTCCTGACCGTGGCCGAGGCGGCGGCTGCTTATCTGACCGGGCCGGAGCAGGGTCGCTGGCTGGCCCGGCTGGACGCCGACCAGGCCAACCTGCGCCGCGCTGCGGACTATGCGGCCGACCGCCCGGACGGCACCGCGCTGGTGCTGCGCTTCGGCACTGCCCTGCGGCGCTACTGGATCACGCGGTCCCGGCACCAGGAAGCCCTCGGGCTGCTCGCGCCGGTGCTGGACCGGCCCGAGGCCCGCGCGGACCCTGCGCTATTCGCAGCAGCGCTGGCCGCTGCCGCCCACGCCGCGTCGATGTGTGATCACGCGGCAGAACGGCAGCTGGGGGAACGGGCAGCGGAGGTCGCCCATCAGCTCGGCGACGACCGGTTGCTCATCGAATCCCGCACCGCATGCTGCCTGGCTTCCTACTTCACCGGCCAACCGGACCGGGCCCTTCCCCTCGGCCAGGAAGCTGTCCAGCGCGCCCGGCAGCTCGGCGATGACATCCTGCTGGGTCGCAGCCTCATGGCGTATCTGCTACCCCTGGGCTCCAGTGACCCGGCTCGCTTCCAGCGGCTCTACCGCGAGGCCATCGGCTGCACCGAACGAGCCGGCGACCGGTACCTGAACTGCACGCTGCATCTCAACGCTGGCTGTCAGGCACTGGACGCGGGCGATATTGCCGCGGCCCGCGCGCATCTAGAGCAGGCGGCACAAGCAGCGCAGGCGATCGGGCACACCAGCCACCACCTACCGGTCAACCTGGGCTGGGTGCAGCGCCAGGAAGGCGACCCGGACGGCGCGCGGGCCCAGTTCGAGGAAGGCCTGCGCCTAGCCCGCCGGAACGGGAACCGGTCAGGCCTGGCCTACGCCAGCAACGGCCTGGCGTGCCTGGCCACCGACCTCGGCGACTGGCACCGCGCCGCGGAGCTGCACGGCGCAGCGCAGGCCTTCCTCGACCGGACGGGAGAACAATGGGAAGAAGGCGAGGCGCGCTACCGCGGAGAGAGCCTCGGCCAGCTGCGCGGGCGCCTCGGCCATGAGCAGTTCGAACGGGCCTATGCCCAGGGCATGGCGCTCAGCCTCGAAGAGGCCATCAACCTCGCCTCCGGAAAGGCCCCGCCACCCTGATCTACTCATGCGACATACATCCTCGTTATGCGCGCCTTCAGCGACAACTCGATCACGACCCATGACAATACAGGCGCACTGTGCGCTGGCGCCTTTGGACGTGGTGCCACGCTTCGTAGTCAGGCCGGGGACAGCCCCGGGGTTCCCCTCAAGGGTTTCCCATGGGGAGAGTGCGGCGCAATGGCGAGGACTCCGCGTGCTTTGCGCGCCATCGGCATAGCTAGTAAGATCTTAGCTACGATCCTGCTAAGGGAGAGTGTGCGAGATTACCAGTGCAGTGTTCCAGGCAAGCGATCTCGCCGGCGTGAAGCGCCGGGAGTTCCTCGGCGCTGCCCGCGAGGGCGGTGCCCTGCTCCGCGACACCGACGGCTTCGCCCTGACTATGGTCCCGCTGGCGCAGCTTGAGGCGGTCACGGAGATTGCTCAGGTCGCCGTGGCCGCGCTGCTGGCCTTGGCCGCGCTCGGCCGTGGCTCCGCCCGTGCTGCCGACTTGGGCCAGCTGGCCTGGCTGGCGGCCTTCGACGAGGACGATCGGGCCGAGTTCTTCGCCGAACTGCGCGACGCGCTGTCGGTTGCGGAAGCGACCCGCGACGCGGGGCCTGTCGAGACGTGCCTGCGGGAGTGGCGCACGACCGCCCGGGCGCTGTCGGATCCGCTGCGGCGGGCCATTCTGACTGTGCCGGGAGACGATGACTATGCCGAGGTCGGCCGACCGGAGGAGTGACCCCGCTCCCGGCGCTTACCGCCCGCACGTTGCCGCCCGCCGGCCTGGCGGCCGCCCGTCGGTCAAGCCCGTTTTCCGGGTCCTGGTGCATCGCCAGTTCCTTGGTATCTGGAATGAGCTTCCCGGCCGGGCAGGGCTGGCGAACGCGCAGCAGTTCTGGGATCACGTGGCGATGACGCCCGGTCAGCCGTCGAAAGTCGGCACCTCCAGCGTGATGAAAGGTAAATACGCGGCGCCGAAGTGGCCCGGATACTCCAGGACCATTCATTACGAGATCACCGGCGCGGGCCGGATCGACTATCAGTTCAACCCGGCGGCGACCGAGGGACGAAGCGGTGACCCCTATGGTGTCGTCAAGATCCTGGCCATT
>JASIGD010000407.1 GCA_030045295.1 Streptosporangiaceae bacterium | reverse complement strand
CCGGCCTTGATCAGGTCGATGTCGAACAGCAGGTCATTCGCCGTCACCGGGGAGCCGTCGGACCACTTCCAGTTCTTCAACGTCACCGACACCGTCTTGTCGCCGTTGGAGTAGACCGGCGTGTTGCCGATCGACATCGGCGGGTACACCTCGGCGGTGACGCCATTGATGGTCCAGTAGACCGGCCGCCAGAGCATCCACTCGAACGTGAACACGTTGGAGACCGAGTTCGATGCCGACGTCGGGATGGGGAAGATCCAGTTCGGCTCGCTGCCCGTCATCTGGGCCCAGGTGATCGTCGCGGCCTTCCCCGAGGAGGTGCCGGGGGCGGGGATCGACCCGATCCCGCCGGGCACCTTGGTCGCCCCAGAGGTAGTAGGTGTCGAGCTAGTGCTGCCGCTGCAGGCGGAAAGGGCGGTGACGCCCGCCGCCGCAAGGGCAAGCCCGCCGATGTACCCGTTCCTCCCGAAGGTAGTCATCTCCCCTCCCTCCTTGCGCTGCCGGCGTCTGTGGTCCGTGCTGGGATCATGGCTTGTCCCCCCTCTTTCTCGCACTTCGCCGGTGATCAGCTCCGCCTCCGCCTCAGGGGTGCTGGTCGCAGTCCCCCGGAGTGCTTACGGTCCCTCTCCGGCGCATCCGCATGGGTCCGTAGCGGGCCGGCCGGCCCGCTACCCGTGTCGTGTGTCAGTCGAAGCGTAAGTTCGCAATCGCATCGTTATCGGCGCAAAGCCGTAACACCTGGATGAGGATCAGCCGGCCCGGCGCGCGGCTCGCCGGGGCCGGTGCTGTGGCGGCGTGAGCGTGGCTCAGCCGGACTCGCGGCGGCCGCGGCGCATGAGCTCGATGACCGCCGTCAGGTCGTCGTCGGCCCAGCCCTCAGCCGCCGCTTGCTGGTATCGCTGCTTGACCGCCCCGATCAGGGGCGGGCGCAGGCCGTGGTCGAGGGCTACGTCCTCGGCCAGGCGAGCATCCTTGGCGCCGAGGGCCGTGGTGAACCATCCCGCGTGACGGCCCGAGATCATGCTGTCGAGCCTGTTGCGCAGTACCGGGGCCACCAGGGGCGAGGAGCCCAGGAACTGGCGGAGGAAATCATCGTCCAGGCCCGCGGCCCGGGCCGTCGCGACCACCTCGCCGAGTACGGCGATCCCGCTCAACAGCAGGGCATTGGACAAGAGCTTGACGACAAGCGCCGTGCCCGGATCCTCGCCGAGCTCGACCCGTCTGCCGGACAGCGTGGCGAAGACGGGGCTGAGCGCCCGGCGCGGCCCGGCCGGGCCGGCAATCAGGTACACAGCCTCGCCGCTCGCGACCCCGGCCGGCGCGGCCAAGACGGGTGAGGCGACGAAACCCTGTTCGCCGACGGCGTGGGCGAGCTGCCTGGAGGTCATCGGCGAGATGGTACTCATGTCGACCAAGACGGCGCTCGTCCCGGCGCCGGTTGTGCGGGTAAGCGCCGCGGCGACACTTCCGTCGATGACGACCGCCCGCACCGCCGCATCGTCGCTGAGCGAGGTGATCACGACCTCGGCGCCGTCGACCGCGCCGGAGGCCGGCTCGCCCGACCGGTCGGTCGCGCCCTGGCCGGCCAGGTCGTCTGCCTTGCCCGGCGACCTGTTCCAGACCGTGACCTGGTGGCCGCCCTCCAGCAGCCTCCCGGCGACCGCATGGCCCATCCTCCCCATGCCCAGCACAGCGATTCGCATGACGTTGTCCTACCCGGCGCGGCACTCGACGAGCAACCCGGCTCCCGTTCGTCGGCCGGAAGCCGGCCGTTACCCGTGGCGCAACTATCAGAGCTGGAGCGTCGCCGATGCTGAGCCGGCGGGAACGTGTTGTCGGATTCGGGACTGTTCCCTATCCCGACGTCGACGGACCGGTGTCGCGGTTACGTGCCCGGTCGCCTAGCCGCTCGATCAGCCGCCGGGCGTTGCGCATCGCCAGCGCGATAACCGTCTCCATCGGGTTGATGCCGGTCGGGCCGGGGAACAGGCTGGCGTCGGCCACGAACAGCCCGGGCACGCCGTGGAAGGCCCCGTAGCTGTCCGTGACGCCGCGCCGGGGATCTTCGCTCATCCGCGCGGTGCCCATGAGGTGGATCGAATAGAGCTGGATGGATCGCTTGGGCACCGGCCGCGCGAGCAGGCTGCTGAGCTGTCCGGGGCTACGGATCTCGGGCGCGCCGTCGAAAGGAAGGAACATCCGGCGGGCCCCCGCTGCGAACAGAGCCTCCGCGGTCAGTTCGACCCCGCGGACCACGTGGGCCGCGTCGGCGTCGGTGAGCTGGTAGAAGACCTGCGTGCCGAGTCCGCGGACGTTCCGCACCCGCCCGGTCCCCGTGTCTTCGACCAGCGGTCCCGCGGTCACGATGCGGTTGTAGTCCGCCATCGCCTCGCCGAGTTCGCTGCCGAAGCCCGGCATGATCGCGGCCAGCGTAGGGGGAGGCAGGTTCTGCGCGGTCAGCACCAGGCCCTCGGCCATGAACTCGCGGATCTGGAAGGCCTGGTGGACGCCGTGCCACCCGGTGACGTCGGAGTCGAAGAACGCGATCACCGTGGCGTTCGGGTGCAGGGACAGGTTGCGGCCCAGCTGCCCCGAGGCCGACCGTAGGCCGGACCGTGCCAGCATCGCGGGCGTCTGGATCGCGCCGCCGGCCACCACCACGGACTGAGCGCGAATGGTCAGCCTCGGGCCCTCGCGCCTGCCGGGGCGCAGGAAATGACCGGCCACGCCCGTGACCGCGCGTCCGGTCCTGGTGACCCGGTCCACCCGGCAGTCGGCGAACAGCCGGGCGCCCAGCGCCAGCGCGCGCGGCACGCTGGTCACCAGCATCGAGCGCTTCGCGCCGGTCGGACAGCCGCTGTTGCAGTTGTTCGTGCCCGCGCAGTGCAGCTGGCCGCGGAGGTTCGGGACGATGTCCCAGCCCTTGGCGACGGCGCCGGCCTTCAGCAGCTCCGAATCCCGCCCGATCGTCTCCGGGTCTTGCAGGCCGACCGAGTGCCGTGACTCGGCCCTGGCGAAGTAGGGGTCCATCTCCTGCTCGCTGATCCCCTGCACGCCTTCCCGCAAGGACCAGCGCTCCAGCACCCGGGGCGGGGTCCGCCAGGACATCCCTCCGTTGACCACCGTGGACCCGCCCACGCACCGGCCCTCCGCGAACAGCACGGACGGCCGGCCAACCGCCATCCCGCCTCCGCCGTCGCGATAAAGGGTGCGTAGCGCGCGGACGCTCTGGGCCGTGAAGGACTGGGTCGGGTGGTATCCGCCTTCCTCGATGATGATGACGTCGACGCCCGCCTCGGCCAGTTCGGCGGCCATCGTCGCCCCGCCGGCCCCGGACCCGACGATCACCACGTCACAGTCCAGCCGCAGGTCATGGGAGATATCGGCCTGTTCGGTGAGCCCGGCGGGGGTGGTCACGGCCGGTCCTGGTCCGGTGCGGTGACCGCGGCCTCGCCCGCGCGGATCTGCGCGCCGTAGGACTCCAGCCGGCGCCGGGACACCGCGGCGATGTACGGGCCCGGGTTGTAGCCGATCTCGCGCTGTACGGTGGGCAGCTCGTAGTAGCACATCACGACCAGGCCCTTCAGCCGCCGTGCCACCTCGCCCGCGTCGCCTCGCCGGGCCAGCAGGGCCCGGATGTACGCCTCGGCGGCCTGGTCGTCAAGCTGGCTGAAGCGTCGGCCCCTGGACGGTGGGTACAGCCGCGCCCCCTGGTCGAGGACGACGATCGCGGCGGCCAGAGCCTTCCTCGCGGTGGGCGACAGGGCGTCGAGCATCAGCTCGAACTCGGCCACGACGCGGTCGGTCCGGTGATGCGTGCGCATCCCGGGCGGACAGACCACCTCGGCGAAGCGTCTCGTGGCCCGCCGGGCCGGGGCGCTCAGCCGCCCGGGGCCAGGCCGTGC
>JASIGD010000406.1 GCA_030045295.1 Streptosporangiaceae bacterium | reverse complement strand
GGCCCGCAGCACGGTTGGCTCAGGACGCGATGGCCTCTTCCTGCTCGGGGGCGAGCGCGCGTTCGGGTGCTGGCTTCCTGGTCCGGATGAGCGTGATTATCACCAGCAGGCCGCACGCGGCCAGCAGGGTGGCGAAGCCGAAGGCCGCCGCGATGCCGTGGGTGAGCGCATACTGCGCCTGCGCGACCGGTGCCAGTCCCGGCTGCGGATGGCTTGCCGCGTTCCTGCTCGCGGTGCCGTAGACCGCTACCAGGACGCTAAGGCCCAGTGCGCCCCCGACCAGCTGCAGCATGTTCACCAGGCCCGAGGCCGCGCCGGAGTCGGCCGGCGGAACGCCGGCCAGCGACGTGGTGGTCAGCGGCACGAAGACCAGCCCCATCCCGAGGCCGAGCAGCATCATCGGGCCGAAGATGCCCGACCAGTAGCCGGTGGCGGGCGAGACCCGCGACAGCCAGGCCAGGGCTGCGATGGCCGGCACCATCCCGGCGACCATCAGCGGCTTGGTCCCCAGCCGCGGCATGAGCCTGGGCGCCAGCCGTGAGGCGCCGAACAGGGCCACGGTCAGCGGCAGGAAGGCCATCCCGGCGCGCAGCGGGCTGAAGCCCATGATCTTCTGCAGGAACAGGGTGAGGAAGAAGAACACCCCGAACATGCCCGCGATGAGCAGCAGCCGGGCGACAAAGGAGCCGGACCTGCTGACGTCTGCGAACAAGCGCAGGGGGGTGATTGGCTGCTTAGCCCGGGTCTCGGTCACCGCGAACAGCGCGATCAGGATCGCGGCGGCGGCGAACGCGGCCAGCGTCACGTGATCACCCCACCCGTCGGTCGCGGCCCGGATGAACCCGTAGACGAGCGCGGTCACCCCGGCGGTGGCGAGCACGGCGCCGGCCAGGTCGAAGCGTCCCGGCAGGCGGGGCGTCTCGGCGACGAACAGCGGCGTGACCGCTATCACCGCGACCCCGATCGGCACGTTGATAAACAGCACCCAGCGCCAGGACAGCCATTCGGTGATCACCCCGCCGAGCACCAGGCCCAGCGAGGAGCCGCCGGTGATCACGCCCATGTAGATGGCGAGCGCGCGGGTCCGCTCCCGGCCCTCGGGAAAGCTGGTTACGACCAGGGCGAGCACGGCGGGCGCGGCGAGCGCCCCGCCCACTCCTTGCGCCGCTCGGGCCGCGATCAGCAGGGCCTCCGAGTTCGACAGCCCGCCGGCCAGCGAGGCCAGGGTGAACAGGGCGATCCCGGCGATGAAGGTCCGGCGCCGGCCGAGGATGTCGCCGGCCCGCCCGCCGAGCAGCAGCATGCCGCCCGAGGTCAGCGTGTAGGCGTTCAGCACCCAGGACAGGCTCGTCGAGGAGAAGTGCAGGCTGGCCTGGATATGCGGCAGCGCGATGTTCACGACCGTCATGTCGAGGATGATCATGAGCTGGGCGCCGAGCATGATGGCCAGGGCGATACCGCGCCGGTCCGAAGGATCCGTGGCGGTCGAAGGGGTCAAAGGGTCGGAGCCACGCTTGAGGAATCGCGGATAGGACAAGATGTCTCCACGGTGGTCTGGTCAGGCGATCTCGGTTCGACCACATCGATGGGCCATCGATGTGGTCCTGGCCACGACGATGGGCCATCGATGTGGTTGCCGCAGACCCCCAGCGGCTGACAGGCCGCTGGCCGGGCGGTACTATCAAGGATGAAGCGGAGGTCTACTCCGGTTAATATACGGAGGCAGCCTCCGTTTTGCAACCTATTTTAAGCTCGGATCGATGACCAGGACACCTGACCAGCTACCGCCGCGGCCGGCCGGACAGCCGACCGGACAGCAGCCGACCGGACAGCGGCCGACCGGACAGCCGACCGGACAGCGGCCGACCGGACAGCGGCCGACCGGACAACTGCGCGCCGACGCGCGGCAGAACCGCGAGCGGCTGATCGCCGCGGCCACAGAGGCGTTCGCGCAGAAGGGCGCCGACGCGCCGCTCGAAGACGTGGCGCGGCGGGCCGGGGTCGGGATCGGCACGCTGTACCGTCACTTCCCGACCAGGCTGGACCTGCAGGCAGCGGTCTTCCGCAGCCAGGTCAGCGCCGTCTGCGAACGAGGCGACACGCTGCTCAAGGTCGATTCCCCCGGCGACGCCTTCGCTGACTGGATCCGCGCGCTGGCCGCGTACCTGGTTACCAAGCGCGGCCTGTCACGCGCGCTTATCGACGCGGTCGGAGTGGAGTCCGAGCTGATCACGTCCTGCTGGGTGGCCATGCGCGAAACGACCGAGCGACTGCTGGCGAACGGGCAGCAGGCCGGAGTTATCCGGCCGGACGTGACCGCAACCGACGTGATGCGGCTGATCCACGGGGTCGCGCTGAGCACGGAGAAGGAGCCGGACCGGGCTGGCCTGCTGCTCTCCGTCGCGATCGACGGACTAGTGGCCAGGCCGGGCTGGCCAGGGACGGCGGCCGGGGCTGGCCCAGGGACGGCGGACCCGGGCTGACCAAGGGACGGTCGGCCCGCGCCGACCAGAATCCGGCGGGTAAGCCAAGCCAGGGACCGACAGCGCTCAGAATTGCGGCGGGCGGTTCTCGTACGGGGTGCTGAGCACCACGGTGGTGCGGGTCGAGACACCCCCCAGGGTGCGGATCTGATACAGCAGCTCCTCGAGCGCGGCTGGCGTGGGGACCCGCACCTTGAGGATGTAGTTCTCATCGCCCGCAACGCTGTGACATGCTTCGATCGCGGACAGGTGCTCCAGCCGCTGCGGCAGGTCATCCGGGGCTGCGGCGTCAAACGGCTTGATGGACACGAACGCCGTCAGCGGCAGGCCGATGTCCTCCGGGTCGATCATCGCGGCATAGCCCTTGATCACGCCGTCTTGCTCGAGCCTGCGCACCCGCTGGTGCACTGCTGACACCGACAGCCCGGCCAGCTTGGCGAGCTCGGTGAAGCTCATCCGGCCGTTGCGGGCCAGCAGCGACACGATCTTGCGGTCGATCTCCTCCACGTGGTCACGTTAGCGCCATGGGCCCACCCCGGCGACCCTGTCGGCGCGGCCGGTCAATCTGGCCAGCACCCGTGCGAGACTGTAGGGATGCAGCGGAACCCGGAAGAACTGTACGAACTCGGTCCCGCCGCGCCCGACGTAACGGACGCGCCGATGTTGCACTACCTCGAGGGCTTCATCGACGCCGGCGGGGCAGGGCGGCTGCTCGCCGATCACTTGCTGAGCAGTTCCTCCAGCGAGACAGTGGCGCGGTTCGACACCGACAGGCTGCTCGACTACCGGTCCCGGCGCCCGCTGATGACCTACGACAACAGCCACTGGGAGAGCTATGAGGCCCCCGAGCTGGCTCTGCACCTACTGCGGGACCTGGGAGGGCGGCCCTTCCTGCTGCTGACCGGGCCGGAGCCCGATCATGAGTGGAAGCTGTTCACCGATGCCGTCCTCGGCATCTCGGCGCGGCTCGGCGCCGGCGTGGCGGTCAGCTTCCTCGGTATCCCGGCCGGGATGCCGCACACGCGGCCGCTCGGAGTGATCGCGCACGCCACCCGCGAGGACCTGGTCAGCGGTCATCAGCGGCTGATGAACCGCATCCAGCTGCCCGGCAGCGCGGCCGCGCTGCTCGAGCTGCGGCTCGGCCAGGAGGGCCGGGACGCGATGGGTTTTGCCGTGCAGGTGCCGCACTACCTGGCCCAGGCTGTCTATCCCACGGCCGCGCTGACCCTGCTCGGCTCGGTAGCCACGGCGACCGGGCTCGAGCTGCCTGACGCCGAGCTCCGCGAGGCGTCGGAACGGACGACCGAAGCGATCGAACGGCAGGTCGCCGACTCCGAGGAGGTCGCCGAGCTGGTCCGCGCGCTCGAGCAGCAGTACGACACCGCCGCGGAAACCCTGGGAGCGCAGGGGGGTCAGGGAGTCGGCGCGGACGGCGGCGCCAGCCTGCTGCCCGAGGGCGAGCCCATGCCCACGGCCGACGAGATCGCGGCCCAGTTCGAGCGCTTCCTCGCCGAGAACCAGGGCCGCATCGACCCTCCCGGGCCTCCGGGCTCCCCGGATCATTAGGCCCGGGCGGCTAGCCGCTGACGACGACGAGGTCGCGCGGGGTGTTGTTGAGCCGCTCGTAGCCATCGGCGGTGCAGACCACGATGTCCTCGATCCGCGCGCCGTGCGGGCCCGGATAGATCCCCGGCTCGACGGAGAACGCCATGCCCGGCTCGAGCACTTCGCCGTTGCCGGCCACGATGTACGGGTCCTCGTGCGTCTCCAGTCCGATCCCGTGGCCGGTCCGGTGGAAGAATGCCTCGCCGTAGCCGGCGGCGGCGATCGGCTCACGTGCCGCCGCGTCGATTGACTCCGCCGTGACCCCGGGCCGCACCGCGGCGCACGCTGCCTCCTGGGCGTCGTGGAGGACCTTGTAGTAGGCGGTGAGCTCGGCTGGCGGCTCGCCGATCGCGTACGTGCGGGTGCTGTCGGAGCAGTACCCGGAGGGCATGGTGCCGCCGATGTCCACCACCACGGCGTCGCCCGCGGTCAGCACCCGATCGGACACCTCGTGATGAGGGCTCGCGGCGTTCGGCCCGGAGGCCACGATCACGAAGTCCGCCGAGGCGTGCCCCTCGGCCAGGATGGCCTCGGCGATCACCGAGCCGACGGCCCGTTCGGTCAGCCCGGGCCGCAGCCAGCCGGGGACGCGCGCGTGCACGCGGTCGATGGCGGCCCCCGCCTCCCTGAGGGCCGCGACCTCGGCGGTGGTCTTCCTGATCCGCAGCGGGCGCAGCGCGCGGCTCGCCAGCGCCAGCCGCGCCGCAGGCAGCGCGTCGCGGAACTTCAGCACGAACAGCGCCCACATCCGGTCAGACAGGCCGACCGCCGCGACGTCCCCGAGCCTGTCCGCGACCAAGCGGAACGGATCGGCCGTCTCCTCCCAGGCGATCATCTCCACGCCGAGTGAGTCGGCCGGCGACGCTTGAGCCGCGGGCAGCTCGAGGCGCGGCACGAACAACGCCGGGTCGCCGGACGCCGGGACCACCAGGCAGGTCAGGCGTTCCAGCTGCTTGGCGTCATAGCCGGTCACGTACCTGAGGTCGGGTCCGGGGGTCAGCAGCACGGCATCGAGCCCGGCCGCGCGTACCGAATCGCGCACCAGGCCCAGCCGGCTCGCCGGGTACAGTTCGTCGGTCGTCACGGGATAGATGCTAAGCCCGTGACACGGCCGTGACGAACCGGCTGAGGGAAGATCCCAGGCCCCACCGCTCACCGAGGTCGTTCAGCCGGGAGGGGTCGGGTGGCACCGCGGGAAGCTGACCGTCCACCTGGGGCAGCGGGGCATCGTCAGCGACCCGCACGACCGACATCGCGATGTCCAGGTAGTTCCTGGCCCGCTCGAGTTTCTCTCTGCCGCCGCGGGGAAACCCGCCGTGCCCGGCGTCCAGGGCGGTGATGATGCCTTGGACGCTGCCGAACGTGCGGATCAGCGCGGCCGCGGTCTTCTCCCCCACGCCGGGGACGCCGGGAAGCCCGTCGCTCGGGTCGCCGCGCAGGGCGGCGAAGTCGGCGTAGGCGCGCCCTGGGATGTCGTACTTCGCGCTCACCGCGGCCTCATCGATCACGTCGATGTTGAGCAGGCCGCGCACGGTGTAGATGACCCGGATGCCGCGGGCGTCGTCGACGAGCTGGAACAGGTCCCGGTCACCGGTTACCACGTCGACCGGCCCGGGCGAGCGGGCCGCCAGGGTGCCGATCACGTCGTCGGCCTCGAACCCCGGCTGCCCGGCGACGACCAGCCCGGCGGCCTGCAGCACCTCCTCGATCAGCGGGACCTGCGCGGCCAGGGCCGGCGGGACGTCTTCGCCACCGCCCGCGGCCACGCGATGCGCCTTGTACGAGGGGACGACCGCCACCCGGAAGGCGGGCCGCCAGTCGGCGTCCCAGCACGCGACCAGCCGCGCCGGATGCCGAGCGCGGACCAGCCGAGCGATCGTGTCGAGCAATCCGCGCACCGCGTTGACCGGCGTGCCGTCCGGCGCCCGGACCGTGTCCGGCACCCCGTAGAACGCCCGGAAGTACAGCGACGCGGTATCCAGCAGCATGAGCGACCCCATACCGGCCATCCTGCCCCAGTGCGGTCCGCGGGGAATAGTTCCCCCGGTCGCGGGGCTCCGGGAGGTCGTTGCCCGGGGTCAGAGCAGCACGATCGTGCCGTCGACGATCTTGATCTGCTTTCTGGGCAGCGGGAGAGGGGCAGGACCGGCGACCACCGCACCATTGGTGATCTTGAACCGGCTGCCGTGGCAGGGGCAGTCGATGGTACCGCCGACCACCTGGTTGACGATGCAGCCCACGTGCGTGCACACCGCGCTGAACGCCCGGTACTGACCGCGGGCCGGTTGGGTGACCACAACCCGATCGGCGGCAAAGATCTTGCCGCCGCCGACCGGGACCTCGCCCGCGGCGCCCAGCACCGTGCCGGTGATAGTGGTGTTCCTGCGGCCTTTCCCGGACGCGCCGCGGTCCTGCCCGGCGCCGCCTTCACTGGCCCGCGCGGGCGGGGTCGAGGGGGCCATGGCCACGGCGGACGCCGCCGGGCCGTCCTGCGGAAGCATCCCCGACTCGTCGGCGCCGTAAGGGACCGGCGCGGTGCTGCAGCCCGCCAGCGCGCCGCCCAGACCCGCCAGACCCGCGCCCAGCAGAATTCCGCGCCTGGTCGCGCCCGGCCCTGTCCACGGTCGACGCGGCCGATGTTCGCCCGACCGAGAATTGACAGTCATCGGATTCGCGGCGCGTAGCCCTCGGCCCTGAGGCCGGAAGGAAACGCCACGCCACCTCCCCTGAAGTGTCGGTGCGGTGCGGAGGGAATTGCCGACACTTCACTTGTACGCGAACTCGCATCAGGCTGCCCGGCGACAGCGGGCCCGTAAGAGTCCGGTAATGCGCCCGGGCGGTCTATCCCGCGTCTGGCCCGGCGGCTGGCTCCTTGCTCTCGGCCCAGCTCACGGCCAGCGCGTGGACTCGTTCCGACGCGCCCGGCAGGGTCAGGCCGCGGCCGACGGCCACGCCCAGCAGGTAGGCGGTCAGCGGGGCGGCCGTCCGGTCCACCGCGTGGGCCGCGTCACGCGCCAGTTTCAGCACGGTCTTGGTGTCCGCGGAGCTCAACGGGCCCGGATCGAGCCCGAGGCCGGCGCGGACCGTGGCCGTCCACTCCTCCAGAGTGCTCATGGCAACCTAGCCTAGAGTCTGGATCGGAGCCAGGCCGCCGTCGGTATACGGTTCCGGCCCGGGAATCCATGTGGCCCTCATGCGGTTTTACTCATGTTCGAGCGGTGAAGAAATCGTCAGATGGTAGCGGGAACTGACCGGCACGCACACGGCCCGGCGCCCGGCGCGGATCCGAGGTGGCTGGCCGGCGCGCTCGCGCTGATCCTGGCCTTCATGGCCGGCGAGGTCGTGGCAGGCCTGGCCGCGCATTCGCTCGCGCTGATCTCTGACGCCGCGCACATGCTGACCGACGCGGCGTCCATCGCGCTGGTCCTGGTAACGGCCCGGCTGGCCGCCCGGCCGCCGACCGGCGGGTACACCTACGGGCTTAAGCGCACCGAGATCATGTCCGCCCAGGCCAACGGCATCACGCTGGTCCTGCTCGCGGGCTGGCTGGGCTACACGGCCATCCGGCACCTGGTGACGCCGCCCGCCGTGGACGGCGGGATCGTGCTCGGGGTCGCGCTGGCCGGCGTGGCCGTGAACCTGGTGGCGACGTTGCTGATCGCCCGGGCCAGCGGGCGGTCCCGCGCAGGCGCCCCGCGGAGCCTGAACGTCGCAGGCGCGTTCAAGCACATCGTGACGGATCTGTACGCGTTCGCGGCTACCGCGGTGGCCGGGCTGATCATCATATTGACCGGATTCGACCGGGCTGACGCGATCGCCACCCTGGTCGTGGTGGCGCTGATGCTGTACGCGGGCTCAGGGCTGATCAGGGATTCCGGGCGGATCTTCCTCGAGGCCGCTCCGGCTGGCCTGCGGCCTGCTGAGGTCGGCGCGGCGATGGCGGCCCGGCCGGACGTGGCGGAGATCCACGACCTGCACATCTGGGAGATCACCTCCGGGTTGCCCGCCGCGTCCGCGCACGTGCTGGTCGCTCCGGGCTCGGACTGCCATGCGGTGCGCGCCGACCTCGAGGCCTTCCTGAGCAGCGAATACGGCATCACCCACGCGACGCTCCAGGTTGACCACGCCCCATCGCGGGCCGACCATGCGAACGGCTCGGCCCCGCAGGCCCCCGACCTCCCAGCGCGCGAGCCGCACTGCGACGACGCGCACGGCCCCGCGTACCGTCCGGGCGCTGGCGGTTAACCCGGCGGTTCCTGCCGCCACCACCGAGCCGAGCAGCGTGCGATCCCCGACCGCCGGTCAGCCGCCGATAGCGGACATCGGGCGGTCGGGCTGCAGGAAGGATGGGTCGTTGATGCCGTGGCCCGGCAGCTTGACCGCGACGGCGCGCCGCCACCTCGCCGCAAGGTCAGTGTCGCTCGCCCCGCCCCTCAGCGGACCGCGAAGGTCGCTTTCCGTGCGCGCAAACAGGCAGTTCCGCACCTGGCCGTCGGCGGTCAGCCGGACCCGGTCGCAGCTGCCGCAGAACGGCCGGGTGACCGAGGCGATCACGCCGACCCTGGCCGGCCCGCCGCCGACCAGGAACGCCTCGGCAGGCGCCGACCCGCGCTTGGCTGGGTCGTCAGGGGTCAGGGTGAACTCGCCGTCGAGGGCGGCGAAGATCTCTTCGGCCGTTACCATCTCGGCGCGCTTCCAGCCGTGCTGGGCGTCAAGCGGCATCTGCTCGATGAA
>JASIGD010000044.1 GCA_030045295.1 Streptosporangiaceae bacterium | reverse complement strand
GCGCGCGCCCGGTCTCTTGGGGTCGCGGCACCGGCGCACGCCGCCGGCGGCGGCCAGGCCAGCGCCGCCCAGTTGGGGCTGGCCGCGGCCCGGCGCGCGGTGCGGATGTCGGGGCCTCGGCCCGACATCCGCCGCCCCTTGATCATCGAGGTCGAGCCCAAGGAGAACATCGCCGCGGGGCGCTTCGGGTGGGGGCTGGGCCCGTGGGCGCCGGCCGACAGCGTCCGCCGCGTCCCTGTCTCGGGCCTCGACGGCGCGGCGCCCAGCGAAGCCGGGGGCATCCTGGAGGCCGCCGCGGGGCGCTCGCTGGTGGCCGTGGTCCGCGACGCGCACCGGGACGCGAACACGCGGTCCCTGGTCAGCGCGCTGCTGGCGGCGCGGCCCGATACGGTCCTGGTGGAAATGGGCCTGCCGTTGTGGCAGCCGCCGGAGGGCGCGTGCTACCTGGCCACATACGGCGCCTCCCGGGCCAGCGCCCGGGCCGCGGCCGAACTGCTCGGCCTGGCCTAACTGGGGCGGCGGGCCAGCGACGGGCTGAGACCCGGCGCCGCGGTCAGCGGGCCAATGCCAGAAAGTCGATGGGGAACGTGCATAATGGCGGTCATGCGACTGTCAGCCCGGGCCGACTATGCGCTGCGCGCCGCCATCGAACTCGCCGCGGCCGACACCGGCCACGTCACGGCCGACCAGCTCGCCCACGCGCAGGACATACCCGGGAAGTTTCTGGAAACAATCCTCACCCAGCTCCGGCGGGCCGGCCTCATCCGCAGCCAGCGAGGGCCAGAGGGCGGCTTCTGGCTGGCCCGGCCGGCGACGGAGATCTCGCTCGCGGACATCATCCGGGTCATTGACGGCCAGCTACTCGGCGTGCGCGGCGAGCGGCCGGAGAACATCACGTATCCGGGCGTGGCCGGGCCGCTGCAGCAGGTATGGATCGCGTTGCGCGCCAACGAGCGGGCTGTGCTGGAGCAAGTCACGCTGGCCGACATCGTGTCGGGGAGCCTCCCCGACGTGGTCCGTCGCCTGACGGAAAACCCCAGCGCCTGGGTCTGAGTCCGGCTCAGACCGGCACCATGTCGGTGACGTCGTGTACGTGCCCGGAGGGGGTGCCGAAGCCTGCCTCCCCCTCGGCGAATTCCAGCGCCGCTTCGTCGTCCGGATCGATGGTGCTGATAGGGACGAAGCGCCGCGCGGGCGGCAGGTCGGCCGGCGCCCCGGCTGGCACCCGCAGGCCGGGCTCCCTCGGCATGCTCAGTACCGGCTCGTTCTGCAGCTCGGCGAGGGCGAAGTTGTCCGAGACCTCGCGAAACACGTGTGAGAGCGGAGTGCCCAGGGCGCCGCAGATCGCGGCGAGCAGCTCGGATGAGGCTTCCTTCTGGCCGCGCTCGACTTCGGAGAGATAGCCCAGGGAAACGCGCGCCGAGGCCGATACCTCGCGCAGCGTGCGACCTTGCCGCAGGCGCAGCCGACGCAGCGCGTCACCTAGTAGCTGACGGAGCAGAACCACAGTCGCACTCCCTTCCCAAGGCCGAAACTGCCGACACTTCCACCGTACCTGGCATTACGGTTAGTTCGCGAGATCATGTCACCCCGTGTTCGCTGCTGACGTAACGCTGTAATCAGCCGTTCTCTTCCCGGAGCCTGCCGAGCAGCAGGCCGAGGGCGTGCTCCACTGTCAGTTTACGTATTTCGTGCCTGTCTCCGGTCAAGGCGACCGTTCGCACCACCGTGTCGTCCGCGGCGCTCACCGCGATATGCGCCGTGCCGACCGGCTGGCCGTCCGCGGGGTCCGGGCCCGCCACGCCGGTCGTCGCCACCCCGTAGGTCGCGCCGAGGCGGGTCCTGACGCCCACCGCCATCGCCGCGGCCACCGGCGCGTAGACCGCACCGTGCCGGGCGAGCAGGTCCCGGTCCACGCCGAGCAGCGCCGCCTTGAGCTCGGTGGCGTAGGCGACCACCCCGCCACGGAACGACTCAGAGGCACCCGGTATGTCGGTGAGCGCCGCGGCGACCAGGCCGCCGGTCAACGATTCGGCGACAGCGACCGTCTGGCCACCGGATCGCAGCCGAGCGAGGACCTGTCCGGCCAGGTCACGGGCTTCCTCGCCCGCGGACGCAAATCCCGACCCCACGATTACGCCTCCTGACCGCCGGGCTCAGCACGACGCAGGCGCACGGCTGCCCGGCAGGATCGCGCCGACGGGCAGGATCGCGTCGGCGACCAGGTCCACCCCGTCGGAACCGGTGACCACGGCCCGGACCAGGTCGCCCGGCGCGAGCGGCCCCCTCGCCCTGACCGTGGTCACCCCGTCGACCTCGGGTGCCTGGTGGGCGGCCCGGCCGGCGAAGCCGCGGGACGGGGTCGGCTCCGCAGGCTCGGCCTCTTCTTCGATCAGCACGTCGAGGGTCTGGCCCACCCGGTCGGCGGCGCGCTGCGCCATCAGCTCTTCGGCCAGGTCGGCGAACTCCTCCACCCGGCGGGAGATTTCCGCGTCGGCCAGCTTGTCCGGCCGTGACGCGGCCTGCGTCCCATCCTCGTCGGAGTAGCCGAAGATCCCGATCGCGTCCAGGCCGGCGCGGCCGAGGA
>JASIGD010000405.1 GCA_030045295.1 Streptosporangiaceae bacterium | reverse complement strand
GTGGCCGTTGGATGTGCTTTCCAGGCGGGGGCGCGCCGTGTGGGCGCCTGCACGGCGCTGGCCAGGGCGACGCTGACGATGTCGTCCACGCTGCAGCCGCGGGACAGGTCGTTCATGGGAGCGGCGAGCCCCTGCAGGATAGGGCCTATCGCGGTCGCGTGCGCCAGCCGCTCGGTGATCTTGTACGCGATGTTGGCTGCGTCAAGGTTGGGGAAGACGAACACGTTCGCCCGCCCGGCCGCCGGCGAGCCCGGCGCCTTGCGGATGGCGACCGCCTCGGCGAGCGCGGCATCGAATTGGAGCTCCCCGTCCACGGCCAGCCCCGGCGAGCGGGTCCGCACCAGGTCGGTCGCGGTGCGGACGCGCTCGACGACCGGATGATCAGCGCTTCCCTTGGTGGAAAACGACAGCATGGCCACGACGGGATTCTGGCCGGTCAGCTTGGCGAAGGTGCTGTTCGCAGCCAGGGCGATGTCCGCCAGTTGCGTCGCATCGGGTTGCGGGACGACCGCGCAGTCGGCGTAAGCGAACACGCGAGCGTCCGGCATTACGATGAGGAAGCAGCTGGTCACGGTCCTCACCCCGGCGGCGAGGCCGATGATCCGGATCCCGGCGCGGATGACGTCGGCGGTGGGACGGGCGGACCCGCCGACGCAGGCGTCGGCGAGGCCTGCCCTGACCGCGGCGGCACCGATGTAGAGCGGGTCACCGGCGCACACGGCGTGCTCGTTCGGAGGGATCCCGCGGCCCGCCAGCGCCTCGTCGATGCGGCCGGCGATCCTCCGGTCGCTGCGGGCGGTAGCGGGGGCGAGCACCTCCACCCCGTCGCCGCCGCCGAGGCTGTCAGACAACAGCACGGGCCTGACCGGCGTGGTGGCGGCCAGCCGCCGCGCCGCCGCCGCGGTCCTCGGGTCGTCACCGTCGGTCAGGACCACCCTGGGGTTCCAGCCGGCCAAGCGCGCGCGCCATCCTTGCGCGAGATCTTCCATCTCGTCCCTCGTACCTCCGGGTCTTGCCGGCGAGCGCAAGGCCCGCCGGCGCGTCAACGGCTGGCCGGCCACGTCCAGTCGACGATCTCCGGCGGGTCCTCGCCGTGCTCGCGGGTGTACTGGCGGGCTGCGAGCCGGGAATCGGCCATCTGCTGCCGCAGCCCGGCGGCCGCGACCGCCAGCCCGGGCACCCGGTCGATGACGTCGATGACCAGGTGATACCGATCTACGTCGTTGAGCATGACCATGTCGAATGGCGTGGTCGTGGTGCCCTCCTCCTTGTATCCGCGCACGTGCAGGTTGGCGTGGTTGGCACGCCGGTAGGTGAGCCGGTGGATGAGCCACGGGTATCCGTGGAAAGCGAAGATGACCGGCCGGTCGCGGGTGAACAGCGCGTCGAACTCGCGGTCCGGCAGCCCGTGCGGATGTTCGCTTTCGGGCTGAAGGCGCATCAGGTCCACCACGTTGACCACCCGGACCTTCAGGCCGGGCAGGCGCATCCGGAGCATGTCGGCGGCGGCCAGCGTCTCCTGCGTCGGGATGTCCCCGGCGCAGGCCAGCACGACATCGGGCTCGGCGTCGCTGGTGGTGCCCGCCCAGTCCCATATCCCGATGCCGCGGGCGCAGTGGGCGACGGCCCGGTCCATCGGCAGCCAGCTCGGGCTGGGGTTCTTCCCGGCCACGATCACGTTGATCAGGTCGCGGGAGCGCAGGCACCAGTCCGCCGTCGCCAGCAGGGTGTTGGTATCCGGCGGCAGGTAGACGCGGATGATCTCCGCCTTCTTGTTGACCACGTGGTCGAGGAACCCGGGGTCCTGGTGCGAGAAGCCGTTGTGGTCCTGCCGCCACACGTGTGAGGTCAGCAGGTAGTTCAGTGATGCGACGGGCCTACGCCAGCCGATGCCGCGGGTGACCTTCAGCCACTTGGCGTGCTGGTTGAACATGGAGTCGATGATGTGGATGAACGCCTCGTAGCAGCTGAACATCCCGTGCCGACCGGTGAGCAGGTAGCCCTCGAGCCATCCCTGGCACATGTGCTCGGACAAGATCTCCATGACCCGGCCTGACGGCGCGAGGTGGTCGTCTCCTGGCTCGTGCCCGGCGCTCCACGCGCGGTCGGTGGCCTCGAACACCGGGGAGAGCCGGTTGGACTCGGTCTCGTCGGGGCCGAACAGGCGGAACGTCGAGGCGTTGGCTGCGATCACGTCCCGCAGCCACGCCCCGAGCGCCCGGGTCGGCTCGCTGGTGACGGCCCCGGGTGCGCTGACCTCCACGCCGTACCGGCGGAAGTCCGGCAGCCGGAGGTCCTGCAAGAGCTGGCCGCCGTTGGCGTGCGGGCTCGCGCTCATCCGGCGATCGCCGCATGGCGGCAGCGCCGCCAGCGGCCCGGCCAGCCTCCCGGCGGCATCGAACAGCTCCTCCGGCCGGTAACTGCGCAGCCACCCCTCGAGCTGGGCCAGATGGCCGGGGTTGGCGCGGACGTCGGCCAGCGGGACCTGATGGGAGCGCCAGGTCCCCTCGACCGGGACCCCGTCGACCTCGCGCGGGCCGGTCCAGCCCTTCGGCGTGCGCAGCACGATGACCGGCCAGGACGGCTGCCCGGCCGAGCCGCCGAGCCGCGCCTCCTGCTGGATCAGGGTGATCTGCTGCCAGGCCGCCTCCAGCGCCCCGGCAAGTGCCCGGTGGACCTGCTCCGGGTCGTCCCCCGAGACGATGTACGGCGTATGCCCGTACCCCTCCAGCAGGCTCACCAGCTTGCGTTCGGGTATCCGGGCGAGCACGGCCGGGTTGGCGATCTTGTAGCCGTTCAGGTGCAGCACCGGCAGCACGGCGCCATCCCGGGCCGGGTCGATGAACTTGTTGGAGTGCCAGCTTGCCGCCAGCGGCCCGGTCTCCGCCTCGCCGTCGCCGATCACGCAGCACACGAATAGGTCGGGGTTGTCGAACGCGGCGCCATAGGCATGCGCGAGCGCGTACCCCAGCTCGCCTCCCTCGTGGATGGAGCCGGGGACCTCGGCCGCGACGTGGCTGGGGATGCCGCCGGGGAAGGAGAACTGGCGGAACAGGGCGCGCATGCCGTCTTCGTCCGGGTCGATGTGATGGTAGGTCTCGCCGTAGGTGCCTTCCAGGTAGGCCTGGGCGACCAGCGCAGGCCCGCCGTGCCCGGGCCCGGTGATGAAGATGGCCTCCAGGTCGTGCGCCCGGATCAGCCTGTTCATGTGCGTGTAGACCAGGTTCAGCCCGGGCGTCGTCCCCCAGTGCCCGAGCAGCCGCGGCTTGATGTGCTCCGGCCGCAGCGGCTCGCGCAGCAGCGGGTTGTCCAGCAGGTAGATCTGTCCCGCGGACAGGTAGTTGGCGGCGCGCCAGTACGCGTCGAGCAGTTCGATATCGGTGCTACTGAGCTCGGTGCCCGTTTCGGTTATGACTGTCATCGGCAGGGACCTCCTGTCGGTAATCGGAAGTTGAAGTCAACCTGAGTCGTGTTGCCGGTTTTTTACGCAATATGTTCTCGATGTAAACATTTATGCTTGGCACGGCTATAGCCGCTGACGGTGCGTGGCGCCCGCGGCGCCGGCGCATGCCGGGCAGTCGCAGCAGGCATCATCTCGCCGCGGCGGCCAGGGATCGCTAGTTCCAGATGGCCGCGCCGGTATAGGGGTCGGAGGGCCGGGCGACCGTGACGGTGTTCTGGCACGTCTGCATCGTGGCCTGCGGGGTCAGCTGTCCAGCAGCCGCCGGGCGGCGGTCGGATCGTGGGCGGGCAGCACGACCAGGCCGGGCTGCTGCCCGGCGAGCGCGCGGACTTTGCCGGTGGACTCGGCGAGCTGGCGGCGGCGGCCGACGCCGGGGAGCTGGCCGCGTTGCAGGATGTCAGCGCCGTAGGTGAGGTCCCCGGCCAGCAGCAGCGGCGGCCGATGGGCGCGGCGGATCAGCAGCGACACCGACCCGGCCGTGTGGCCGGGGGTGGGCAGCAGCGTCAACGACCCGTCGCCCATCACGTCCAGCGATTCGGTGAACGGCGCCAGACCGGGATCCTTCGTGGACTCCATCGTGACCTGGCGCCAGTGCAGGCCGGGCAGCTGGATGTGGTTGCGCATAAAGCCGCGCAGCTCCGGACCGGGCTTGGCCAGCTCGGCCCATTCGGCGGCGGACACCAGCAGGTCGGCGCCGATCAGCTCGGCCAATCCGCCGATGTGGTCCTGGTGGAGGTGAGACAGGACGGCGGTATCCACGTCGGAAGGGGCGTAGCCGAGCGTGGCGAGCTGCGCGGACAGAGTGTCCTGCTCGCCGCTGTCGAACCGGGCGAGCCGGTCGTAGAGGTAGCCGGTGAGGCCGCCGGGGAAGTAATGGTCATCGGTGACCGAGGCGCGGTCCTGCCCGGTGTCGAACAGGACCAGCCCGCGGGTGTGCTCGATGACGTAGACGTTGATCGGCCGTGGCGGGGTCCACTGCCGGGAAGTCAGCAGCCACCAGTACATCGGCTTACGGCTGCCGTAGGGGTGTTCGGGCCGGATCTGCACGGTCCCGGTGCTGATCACCGACACTGCCTTGACCGCGCCCGCTGATCCGGGCTCGGTCCGTGACACTGCGGTCGGGGTGTTCATGGCTTGACCCTCGTTTCTGCACTCCTGGCCCGGTCGTCCCGGTCCTTACATCACCCAGGCTTCCGCCGGCGGGCGGGCATGTCAGTGACGTCAGTTGCGGCCCGGGCGACCAAAGTCACAGGCCGGCGGATCCCCCGGACTCGGCGTACAACCGGGTCGCGTCCAGGATCACGATGCGGTCCGCCGCGGTCGCGATGACTCCGGCGACCCGCAGCTCGCGCAGCACCCGGGCCACCACCTCGCGGACCGACCCCACCGCGTCGGCCAGCTCCTGCTGCGAGACGCGGGCGGCCAGCCGGCCGGCCGGCTCCTGCTGGGCGGAGGCAAGATCGAGAAGATGCGCGGCGACCCGCTGGCGCACCGAGCCGAACGCGTTGACCGCGGTCTGCTCCAAGGTGTCATACAGCCGGCGGTTCAGCTCCCCGGCGATCGCCCAGGACACCCGGGCATCGCGACGGGCAGCGGCGAGCAGCGTGCGGGAGCTGAGCCGGAACAGGCCCGATGGCTCCACCGCCTGCACCCCGACGCTGGCCGGGCCGCCCACCAGCACCGCGATGCCCAGCACGTCGCCGGGCCGGGCGTACCGGACCGTGACCTGCCGACCCTCCAGCGACGCCAGGAACACGCGGAGCAGGCCGCGGACGACCAGGGCCGCGCGCGGCTCCGATCCGGGCTGGTAGACCGTCGTGCCTGCAGGGTAGTCGGCGCGCTCTCCGCCAGCCCGCAGCTCGCTGATCACCTCGGCTGGCAGTTCCGCCAGGAAGCTGCGCGCCAGGGCGTCCCCGGTCTCACGGTCAGCCATCGTCTACCACCCAGGCGGGACAAAGGGCGCAGATGCGCCGGACCAGCAGTGTAATCCGGGCAGGCACGTGCGAGCCCGAGCATCATGCACCTGCCGCGCAGGATCTGCCCGGCAGACCCGGTGCTGGGCCAGACCCGCCAGATCACCCCTGCTGCACAATGGGCACGAGCCAGTCCGCGAGGATGACATGGCACCCATCCCGCAGACCGGGAGCCGAGACCTCGCAGCAGATCAGGCTCCGCCGTCTGCCCGCCAGCGGCTAGTGCGCTGAGATGAGCGCGGCACCGCCTGGCCCGCGCCGCGAACCTCTCGCTGCACCGAACCCGGGATGCCAGAGCGGCGCCGCGCATGCCGTCGGCGTAGCCCAGCCCAGGCGCCGGGGCCGGTCCCCCGACGAGCTCCTTGCGGTCTAGGGCGACGGCATGGGACTCGGCGGCGTGAGCGCCGTGGTGCCCGTGGCGACCGCGATCCTGCGGCCTTGGTAGGTGACCACAGCGTTGGCGATACTCAGCCTTCTGCCCCGATGAGCGACCGACCCCGTCGCGGTCAGCTCCTCGCCTTCGGCGTGGGCCGGGCGCAAGAAGTTCACCTTGAGGTCCAGTGCGGTAAATGCGGTTCCGGCGGGGGC
>JASIGD010000043.1 GCA_030045295.1 Streptosporangiaceae bacterium | reverse complement strand
CGACGGTCAGCCTCGGGCCGGCGGGAAGCCTCGGGGCGACAGAAAGCGGTGGGGCGGCGGGAAGGCTCGGGGCGGCGGGAAGGCTCGGGGCGGCGGGAAGGCTCGGGGCGGCGGGAAGGCTCGGGGCGGCGGGAAGGCTCGGGGCGGCGGGAAGGCTCGGGGCGGCGGGAAGCGGACAGGCGCCGGTGCCTGAGGCGCTGCTGGAAGGTGACCCCGCCGTGCGGCTGGTACCGGTCAGAGTCGCCTGGCTGCCCGCCGAGCACGCGGGTCGGCGGGCCGCCCAGCTGGCCGACCTGCTACCAGGTCACGATCCGTACCATCCCAGCGAACGTCAGCAACGGCGGATCCTGGCCCGCGAGCCGGACCGGGCCGCGGTCCTGGTCGGCGAGTCCGCGACCGTCGGCGAGCTGCGGCAGCACTGGGTCACGGCCACCGGCGGCGACGGCCCGGCCGACTTCGCCGCGTACGTAGCCCGCCGCGCGACGCTCGCGCTCGACCGGGCCGAGTACCGGCTGCTCGGCCCCAGGTACAAGACGCCGAGCCTGGTGAAGGAGGAGATTCTCGCTTCGCGTCGGTTCCGTTCCGGGCTGCGCGAGATACGGCGCGCGCCGGACCAGCCGCCGCCCACGCTGGCGGAAGCGGGCCAGATACTCGATGAGCTCGCGGCCGGCTGGAGCCGTCGGCTGATCGACATCATGCCGACCATGGGCCGGCTGATCTACCAGCGCGGATTTGATCGGCAGATCGACTACGACGACAGCCAGGTCGAACGGCTGCGCGCAGCGATGCAGCGGTATCCATGCGTCCTGCTGTGGTCGCACCGATCGTATCTGGACAACCTCGTGCTCGCCGTCGCCATGCAGGAGAAGGGCCTGCCGCCGGCGCATCTCTTCGCGGGCATCAACATGGCCTTCGGGCCTATGGGGGCGATCTTGCGACGGGCCGGGGTCATCTTCATCCGGCGCTCGATCGGTGACGACCCGCTGTACAAGTACGTGCTGCGCGAATACGTCGGCTACGTGCTCGAGAAGCGGTTCAACCTCAGCTGGTCGATCGAGGGCACCCGCTCGCGCACCGGCAAGATGCTCCCCCCGAAACTTGGCTTGCTCTCCTACGCCGCCGACGCCTACCTGGACGGACGCGTAGACGACATCCTGCTGCTGCCGGTATCGATCGCCTTCGACCAGTTGGATGAGATCACCGAGTACGCCGGCTACGCGCGCGGCGGGCAGAAGAAGCCGGAAGGCTTCGGCAGGCTCTACAGCTTCGTCAAGGCGCAGGGCGCTCGCCACTACGGCAAGGTCTACGTGCGCTTCGACCAACCGGTCTCGCTCAGCGCCTTCCTCGGGCCGCCGTCCGGCCAGACCGCTACCGATCCCGCTGCCCGGCGGCTGGCCTTGCAGAAGACCGCGTTCGAGGTCGCCTGGCGGATCAACCAGGGCCTGCCGGTCACGGCGACGGCGATCATCACCACGATCTTGCTGGCCATGCACGGTGCCGCTCTCACCTTCGGTCAGATCCGCCTGGGCCTGATCGACGCGCTCGCCTACCTGGAGAGCCGCGCCGTCCCGCAGACGGCGAGCGCGCGGGCGCTGTCCGCGGCGCAGCCCGTGCGGGCGACGCTGGACGCGCTGCGGCAGGGCGGAGTCGTCAGCTACGTGACGGACGGACGCGAGCCGGTCTGGCTGATCGAACCAGAGCATCAGCTGGCCGCCACGTTCTACCGGAACTCGCTGATCCACTTCCTGCTCGATACGGCGCTGTGCGAGCTGGCCGTGCTGCGGGCCGAGGAAGAAGGCCCCGACCCGGTCGGAGCCTTCTGGGCCGAGATCGCCCGGCTTCGCGACCTGCTGAAGTTCGAGTTCTACTTCAGGGAGCGCGACGAGCACCGGCGCCAGATCCGGCAGGAAATGGTCCGGCACGACCCCGAATGGGAAGAGCGGCTGCGGTCGGGTCCCGAGGAAGCCGCCGCGCTCTTGGGCCGGATGCGGCCGCTGGTGTCACACGTGATCGTGCGGCCGTTCGTGGAGGCCTACTGGATCGTCGCTGACGTGCTGGCCAACGACGAGGCCCTGACCGACGACGCGGAGGTGACCAGGCGGGCGCTCGGGCTCGGGCAGCAGTACGTGGCGCAGCGCCGGCTGCGCAGCTCGGAGTCGGTCTCCGTGCTGCTGTTCCAGACCGCGCTTCAGCTGGCCAGGAACCGAGGGCTGCTCGAACCCGGCGAGGACATCGCGGCGCGGCGGGGGGCTTTCCTCACCGAGCTGCGCGACCTGCTCCGCCGGCTTGACCGTATCGAGGATCTCGCCATCCGGCGCTACATCAAGGAGGGCGTCCTCCAGCGGCCGACCGCTTGACGGCACGCGGCGCCCGGGGCCGCTACCGGTGCGGTACCCGCAGCACCGTGACACGAGACCGGAGCCCCGACCTGCGGGCTAGGCCGGGGCTAGGCCTGGACGGCGGCACCGCAGGCGACCAGGTCCGCCACGTCGTCCAGGCCCCATTCGGTGAGCGCCTCGGTCGTGTGCTGGCCGGGCGCGGGCGGCGGCCCGGGCAGCCGGCCCGGAGTCCGGGAGAAGCGGGGAACCGGGGCGGGTTCGATGGCACCGCCGCGGGTGACGTAGGTCTCACGCGCGGCCAGGTGCGGATCGACGGCGGCTTCGGTCATGGACAGCACCGGTTCGACGCATGCGTCGCTTCCGGCGAAGATCGCCGTCCACTCGTCCCGGGTCCGGTCTTTGAACCGCGCCGACAGCAGCGCGCGCAGCTCAGGCCAGTTCTGCGGGTCGGCACGGTCGGGCGCATCGGCCAGGCCGAGCCGGGCGAGCAGCTCGGCGTAAAACCGCGGTTCCAAGGCGCCGACCGCCATCCACTGCCCGTCGGCGGTCTCGTAGACGTCGTACCAGGGCACGCCGCTGTCGAGCAGGTTCACTCCGCGCTCGTCACGCCACAGGCCCTGCGCCATCAGCATCAGCGGCATGGCCAGCAGCGACGCCACCCCATCCACGATCGCCGCGTCCACCACCTGGCCCTGCCCGGATGTGGCCCGCTCGACCAGGGCCGCGCAGATGCCGTAGGCCATGACCATCCCGCCGCCGCCGAAGTCGCCGAGCAGGTTCGCGGGGAACTGCGGCGGACCGCCGGCCCGGCCCAGGGCGTGCAGGGCGCCGGCCCGGGCGATGTAGCCGATGTCGTGACCGGCCGTGGCGGACAGCGGTCCGTCCTGGCCCCACCCGGTCATCCGGGCGTAGACCAGCCGCGGATTCCGGCGCAGGCAGACGTCCGGACCGACGCCCATCCGCTCGGTCACCCCCGGCCGGAAGCCTTCGAGCAGCACATCCGCGGTGTCGATGAGCCGGAGCAGCGCGTCGGTGCCGCGCGGATGCTTCAGGTCCAGCACGGCGGACCTGCGGCCGCGGTTCAGCAGCTCACGCTCGGCCCCGGCGCTGGCTGCTCCGGGGCGCCCGGTGCTCGCCCCAGGGCGGTCGATGCGCAGCACGGTGGCGCCGGCGTCGGCGAGCATCATGGCGCAGAACGGCCCGGGCCCGAGGCCCGCAAGCTCCACGACGCGGACGCCGGCCAGCGGCCCGTGGCGCGTTCGCGGTACATCCGGTCCAGGTGCGCTCATGTCGCTAACTCCGCGAATGGGGGCCGTGGTCGTGTCATCTCAACCAGTACGCTATTTGATAAATCCGACTGTGCGACTGTCGCGGGCTTGGCACGGACCCGGAGGCTCGGATGAAGATCAGCGGAAACATCGCCCTGGTCACCGGCGGAGCGTCCGGGCTCGGACTCGCCACGGTCAGGAAACTGCACGCGGCCGGGGCCTCGGTGGTCATTCTGGACCTGCCCGGCTCCAACGGCACGGCGGTCGCAAAGGACATGGGCCCGCGAGCCGCGTTCGCCCCCGGGGACGTGACCAGCCCCGACGCCGTGGACGCCGCGCTGGACGCCGCGGGCGCGCTGGCCGGCGGCGTGCCCAGGATCGTAGTCAACTGCGCGGGCATCGGCACCGCGGCGCGCACCGCGAACAAGGACGGCCCGTTCCCGCTCGAGAAGTTCACCCGGGTCATCCAGGTCAACCTCATCGGGACCTTCAACGTCATCCGGCTCGCGGCGTACCGGATGAGCCAGGTCGCCGGGGAAGGCGAGGAACGGGGCGTGATCGTCAACACCGCGTCGGTGGCGGCCTTCGAGGGACAGATCGGCCAGGCCGCCTACTCCGCGTCCAAGGGCGGCATCGTCGGCATGACGCTGCCGATCGCCCGCGACCTGGCCCGGCTGAAGATCCGGGTGGTGACGATCGCGCCCGGCCTGTTCGACACGCCGTTGATGGCGAACCTGACCGACGAGCAGGTCAGGTCGCTCGAAGAGCAGGTGCCCCACCCCTCCCGGCTCGGCGACCCACAGGAATACGCCGCGCTGGTGGCGCACATCGTGGAGAACCCCATGCTGAACGGGGAAACGATCAGGCTGGACGGCGCGATCCGGATGGGCCCGCGCTGACGCAGCCGGCCCGGGTGAGCCGCGGGGCAGCCGCCCGGGCGGAACGATTATCGCCTGATCCAGACCGAGGCGTGCGTCGGCTCGAGCGAGCTGCTGACCACGCTGAGCAGATCAGCGCGCACGGTGTCGATGTCGACGGCGTCTTTGAGCCCGGCGGCGAAGGTGGCCACGGCGCGGTCCGCGTCGTAGCGAGCGCGGTTGAACCGGCGGTCCACCGCATGCTGTACCCGCCGCCGCACCGGGTTGAACAGCGCCGCCGCCACCAGCGTGGCGGCGGCGACCGCCACGGGAGCATGGAACCCGAACACCTGGGTGGCCAGCAGCACCAGGCCCGCGTACACCCCGACCAGCAGCCCGGTCACGATCGCGTAGGCCAGGGTGCGGCTGATGATCCGGTCGATGTCGTACAACCGGTACTTCAATATGGCCACGCCCATGCTGACCGGGATGGCCAGCACCGCGACGAACGCGACAGCGGCCAGGACCTGTATGACCACGGCCTTGCTGTCCGTCAGCCCGGCGGCACTAGCCAAGCCGACGCCGGCCACGGCCGTCCCGCTCATCAGCCACTTCAGCTGCAGCCTGCGTTCTCCCGAGGCACGCCGGTAGCTGATCACCTGGGCGGCCAGCGACGCCAGCCAGCCGGCCGCCAGCAACGGGAAGAACACGCCGTTGACCACGCCCCACCAGGCCGCGGAGCCGGTGGGGTGATCAAAGATCAGCAGGTTGCCCCCGGAATCCACGCCGGTGCGGTGGGCGGCGATCGCGCCGACGGTAAGGATGACGGTGCCCGATATCCACAACACGGCTACGCCGAGGTACGCCCACAGCACCCAACGCCAGCGAGCCGACGGCAGCCGGCCGTCGGGGAAGAGCAAGATGGTCAGGCCCAGGAGCACGATCGCCGGCGCCCAGCCGGGCTGCACGAGCAGTGCCAACCAGCCCAGCGGCAGCCCGCCATGGCGGAGCCGGTAGGCGGCCACCACGTAGAAGCTGGCGTCCTCGCTCAGCGCGAAAAAGCCAGCCGTCGCGAGCATGATCCAGCCGAGCGGGTTGCGCGGCTTCCGCCGCGCCACCACGAAGCCGACCACGGCGAAGGCGGCGCTGAACCACACCGGCACCGACCCGCCGCCGGCGTTCACGCTCTGGTGGGCGAGGCCGGCCAGCGCCGGTTCGGCGCCCATGACCACCAGCAGCAGGGCGCCGAACACCGCCGCCATCTGCGGCGAGGCCAGGCGCCAGCCACGTCGGCCACCATCCGCCGGCCCAGGTGTCTGTGCGGCCGCTGGCTCCGCCCCTCCCACGGAACCTCACGCTAGGCCTGGACCGTTCCGGGAACGTTACGGCCGAGGGACTCGCGACTACCGCCGCGGCGATCAGGCGAGGCTGACGCTGGCCAGGATCGCCTGCCCTCAGCTGGCCCGGCCGGGCGAACCGCGGCCAGTGGCCGGGGGCAGGTCGACGGGGCCAGCCCGCCGCGCCTTCAGATGTCGGGGCGGTCCTTTCCCGCGCGTATCGTGGCCAGCAGCCGGTCGAGGTCAGCCCGGGACAGCGGGCGCTGCCACTCGGTGAGCACGCCGCGCATGACGAAGCCGCCCGGAGCAGGCTCGACCGAGGTGAGCATGATGTCGAAGGGCAGGTCGGGCAGGGGCACGTGAAAGGCCGGGGCTCGCAGCCACACGCGCCGGTCGAATAGGTGCAGGGCGCGTGGCTCGATGCGGACTGACTTGCGGTCAGCGCCCGCCTCCACCTCAAGACGCGCCCACGGCTTACCCGCCAGGCCGATCTGGGGGACGCCGGCGTACGTGGCCAGCTCCAGGCGGGGGGATACCGAGGCCAGCCAGCCGGACGCGACCGATGCTGAGACGAACCATTCGCAGAGCACGGGCGCGGCCACGAGCACCGGCTTGGTACCGGGCCGGAGGTGGACGTTCCTGGCGCGCATCTCCAACCGCTCGAGTCGGTAGCCATCCCACTCGACGTCCCGCGCGCAGATGCGAACCTGGCCGTACTGGCCCACGGCCTTGGCTAGATCCGAGCCTTCCACCGACAGGTCTTCCAGGATCAAGGTCAGGTCGCGCCCGGCGAACTTGAACGTCCTCTTCTTCCCGATCAGCCACGTCCGGGCAGCGTCTACGATCACGGCGAACGGGTCACCGACGAGCATGCTGGGCTCGGGCAGGCCGAGCGACGCAGCCGCGGCGTTGGACATGGAGAGAATGCCTGCCCAGTTGCGCTTCCACTCATCGACCCGCGAGCGGTCGAACGGCCACCACTCAGCCATGGCCACATGCTGACACAATGCACCGGACCCAGCAACGCGCGGCGCGCGCGGCTGGCTGCAGCCCCGCTGGCGCGGACTGGCCAGCCCCTAACCGCGACCCGGAAGCCGATCCGGCACAATGAGCGGTCATTGGAACCTAGCCGCAAGGGGCAGGCATGACGGAACGAGCGTTGTCTGGCCGCAGGATCATCGTGCTGGGCGGGACGGGCGGTCTCGGCCGGTCAGTCGTCGAGCGGTTCCGGGCTGACGGCGCGTCGGTGCTGGTGGCCGACGCCAAGCTACCCGCCGACCGGCATCCGGACACCGACTACGTCACCGTGAACGCCCTGGACGAGGCCAGCGTCACGGCGGCGCTCGCGATGCCGGCGCCGCCGCAGGCGGTGGTCAACCTCATCGGCGGGTACACCCCGCCGCAGGGCCTGCCCGGACTCGACATCGACGTTCTGCGGCAGCAGCTCGAGCTGAATCTGGTGACCGCGGTGATCGTCACTAAGCACGCCATGCCGCTGCTGGCCGCGCAGGGCGGCGGCACGATCGTGCACGTCTCGAGCCGGGTCGCGACCCAGGCAGGAGAGAACAGCTTCGCGTACAGCGTGAGCAAGCTCGGCGTGGTTCGCTTGGTCGAAGCGGCCGCCGCGGAGGGCCGCGAGCACGGAGTGCGGGTCAACTGCATCATGCCGAGCATCATTGACACTCCCGCCAACCGCGCGGCTATGCCCGATGCGCTGCACCACCGGTGGCCGAAGCCTTCGGAGCTGGCCGGGGTTCTCGCCTTCCTGGTCTCGGACGATGCGGTGCTCATCTCGGGCGCGGCCATCCCCGTCTACGGCCGCGCCTAGACCGGGCGGCCGTGCCCCGAGGCCGCAAGGTCCGATCGGGGGATGCCGGTAGCCTGGTGCCTGCAAGCAACGGAGGGAGTCGCCGGGAGAATGGACCACCGCGCCGAGGCCTGGTATCGCCGGCGGACCTCGCACTGGCTGGACTGGCCGGTCACCGACCTGCTGAAACGCAAGCAACGCGACGGCACCCGGATCAGCGTGGTAATACCCGCCAGAAACGAGGAGCGGACGGTGGCGAGCGTGGTGCGCCCGCTGGTCCAGTCCCTGATGTCGGATGCACCCCTGGTAGACGAGCTCGTGGTCATCGACTCCGACTCGTCTGACGCGACCGCCGAGGAAGCGGCCGCCGCCGGCGCGATCGTGCATCGGGCGCGAGACATCGCGCCCGCGCTCGGGTCCTATCCGGGTAAGGGCGAGGCGCTCTGGAAGTCGCTCCTGATCACCCAGGGTGACCTGCTGGCGTTCGTCGACGCCGACCTGACCCAATGGGGTCCCCACTTCGTGACCGGCCTGCTCGGGCCGCTGCTCACCGACTCCGACGTGCGGCTCGTCAAGGGGTTCTACGCCCGCGTCCGGACCGAGGCGGACGGCTCGGTCTCCACCGAGGGAGGGAGGGTCACCGAACTGGTCGCGCGCCCCGTGCTGAGCCTGTGGTGGCCCCAGCTGGCCGGCGTGATTCAGCCGCTGGCCGGCGAATGGGCGGCCCGGCGGAGCCTGATCGAGACCCTGAGCATCCCGGTCGGCTACGGCGTGGAACTGTCGACGCTGCTGGATACCACTTCGCGGTACGGCCTGGATGCGCTCGCGCAAGTCGACCTGGGCTCTCGCGCCCACCGCCATCAGGCCAATCACGACCTGGCGGTGATGGCGACAGAGTTGCTGGCCGTGGCGGAAAAACGACGGCCCGGACCGCACCGCGTGATCGGCGAGGTCGCACTCGAGCAGTTCGTCAGGGAAGACGGCGAGGTGCTCCGGCGCTCCCGGCCGGTGCCGACCCACGAGCGGCCGCCGGCCAGGTCCGTGCTCGCCGCGGGGGCGCGACGGGCGACCCGGTGCGACGCCGTGAGCGCCGGTGACTGAGCATCGCGACACGAGCCCGTCGACGTGACCGAGGCCACCGGGACGGACCCGGCGCAGGACAGGCGGCCGCCGGGGACCTTGCGGCTCAACCAGCGCGCGTTCGAGCCGGATCGGCTGCTGGTCATGGCCATCGTGAACCGGACACCTGATTCCTTCTACCAGCCCGGGGTGACGTGGGATGCGGCGGCCGCCATGGCGCGGGTGCACGCGGTGGTCGCCGAAGGCGCGGACATCGTGGACATCGGCGGCGTGCCCGCCCGGCCGGGTGACGACGTGGACGCGCGCGAGGAGATCCGGCGCACCGTCCCGTTCGTCGCGGCGGTCCGAAACGCGTACCCGGACCTGGTCATCAGCGTGGACACGTGGCGGCACGAGGTGGGTCGTGAGGCCTGCGCCGCAGGTGCTGACCTGCTGAACGACACCTGGGGCGGCTGGGATGGCAGGCTGGCCGAAGTGGCGGCGGAGTTTGGCGCAGGCGTGGTCTGCTCGCACGCGGGGCACCTGCCGCCGCGGACCCGTCCGTTCCGGGTGGCCTACGAGGACGTGGTGCAAGACGTCCTGGACGCCACGCTCGCACTGGCGGCGCGCGCCGTGGACGTGGGCGTCGACCCGGCGCGGATCCTGATTGACCCCGCGCATGACTTCGGCAAGAACACCTGGCACTCGCTGGAGATCACCCGGCGGCTGGAAGAACTGGTCGGCACCGGATGGCCGGTTCTGGTCTCGCTATCGAACAAGGACTTCGTGGGCGAGACCCTGGACGCCGCGGTCGATGAGCGGCTGGCCGGCACCCTGGCTACCACGGCCGTCTGCGCCTGGCTGGGTGCCCGCGTGTTCCGGGCTCACCAGGTGCGCGACACCAGGCACGTCCTCGACATGGTCTCAGCGATCCGGGGCGACATTCCGCCCGCCCGCGCCGTGCGAGGGCTGGCCTAGGCCGTGAAAGAAATCGCGCGGACGGGGGCACGCCGGTGATAGCGGGGGCGGCCCTGTGCCCGTCGCCGCCGCTGCTGTGCCCGCAGCTCACCGGGCGTCACGCGGTCGTGCCCGAGCTCCGGACGGCCTGCGCGGAGGTGGTCAGGCGGCTGCTGCGGCACGACCCTGAGGTGATCGTCATCATCGGGCCGGCCGCCGCTACCGGCGCCTGGGACGGCGCGGGCCGGCTGAACCCGTCCGTCTTCGCGCCCGCGATCGCGAGCACCGGTACCGGGTCTGCGCCGCTGGCCCTGGGCCTCGGCGCGATGCTCCTCGATCAGGCGGGGTACCAAGGCCGCCGGGTCCTCCAGGCGGTCGGCCAGGACGAGCCGGCCAGCGCGTGCGTCAGGCTGGGCGCGGAGCTGGCCGCCACCGAGGCCCGGATGGGCCTGCTGGTCATGGGCGACGGAAGCGCCCGGCGTGGCCCGAGGGCTCCCGGTTACCGAGACCCGCGAGCCGTGACCTTCGACGCGGAGGTCGAGCGCGCGGTCCGTTCCGGCGAGGTAGACGCGCTGCGGCGGCTGGACAGGGCGCTGGCGCGGGAGCTCATGGCCACGGGCCGCCCCGCCTGGCAGGTCCTGTCGGGCGCCATGGGTTCGCTGGCACCGGCCGCCGAGGTTCTGTACTGCGACGATCCTTTCGGGGTCAGGTATCTGGTCGCCTACCTGAGCCCGCGCCCGTGACTAAGCGCGAGACGGCCGGCAGCCGGTTGGCAAACTATGTCAACCATGACGGCGGCGCGGCGGGCCGAGTCGGTCAGGCCGCGCCACCGGATCGGACCCGGTTCTGGCCGGCCGGCTGAACCGGTCAGCGCGGGCGTACCCCGTGGGTCAGGCCCGGTCGCGGATGGCCTCCCAGGGAACAACCGCGTTACGCTTGGCCGAGTATTTGATAGCGGGAGGCGCTGATGACGCCGGGACCGGAAGAGGCGGCTGCGCCGGGCCACGGCCACCTCAGGGCGACCCACACCGATCGAGAGAACGCGGTCGTCGTGCTCAAGGCCGCCTTCGTGCAGGGCCAGCTGACCAAGGATGAGTTCGACCTGCGGGTGGGTCAGGCGCTCGCCTCGCGGACCTACGCGGACCTGGCTTCGCTCACCACTGACGTCGCGGTCACGCCAGCGCTCGTCGAGGCACCTGGCCAGCCCGCACGGACGCTGGCGAAGGCGGCCCGCCGAGCGGGGATATGCATGCTCGCCGCGGTGGCGCTGGCGGAGGGCGCGTTCTTGGCCAACGTCTTCGTGTTGCTGGTTCTGGCCTTTTTCGCCGTTATGGCGGCGTCGGGCTTCTTGGGTTACGGGCTGCTCGACTCGTGGCAGCAAAGGCGCACTCGCGGGCAGCTGCGGTCACGACCCGGGCGGCCGGGCCAGCGGCTCGAAGGCGGGCGGGGAAGCAGGACCGGGCACCAGTGGGCTCCTCTCCAAGACGGCACCGACCAGACCCGCGCCGACCTGCGGGCGCACCGGTCGGCCGGGCAGGCAGGGTCACGCTCAGCCAGGCCAGGTATCCGGGCGCGGCCCGGCATCAGGCCGATACCGGGCACGGCCTGACCGGGCCACGCGGGCGCGCCGGTCTCCGGTGAGCCGCTAAGCGGCCATTTCGATCTTGCGCGGGCGGCCGCGAGGTCGCTTGCGCGGCACGATCGCGCCGCGCAGCAGCAGCTCACCGCCCCACACCCCCCAGGGCTCCCGGCGCTCCAGCGCCCCGGCCAGGCAGGCGATCCTGGCCCGGCATCCCCGGCACATGGCCTTGGCCTGCTCCACATCGGCCGGGGACTCGGCGAAGAA
>JASIGD010000404.1 GCA_030045295.1 Streptosporangiaceae bacterium | reverse complement strand
TGGATGGGTGATTCCTGACCGGGGCCGTCCCGGCGTGCTGCGCTGACCGGCCCGCGGCGAGCTACGGACCCACACCCGGATGTGGCGCGGATCACACTGAAGAGCCGGAAATATATTCCGATACGAGACTGTTCCGTATCGATAGTTGCGCTACCCGGAAGCTCTGATCACGGCAACACGCCGACGGTCGTCCGCCTTCCCGGTTCCGCGCGGGAACTTCCGTCGGGGTTTCCGGGACCGCCCCGGGGCCGGTAAAGCGAGTGATCCGGAAGGGACACATGGACACGCAGACGATTTACCGCCGCCGCTGGGCCATCCTCAGCGTGCTGATCGTCGGGCTGCTCGCCATCGTCATCGACAACACGGTGCTCAACGTGGCGCTGAAGACTATCGCCGAGCCGCACGGGGGCCTCGGCGCTAGCCAGAGCCAGCTCGAATGGGCCATCAACTCCTACACGCTGGTCTTCGCCGGCCTGCTGTTCACCTTCGGCGTGATCGGTGACCGGGTCGGCCGTAAGCGCATGCTCATGATTGGGCTGGCGCTGTTCGGCATCGCCTCGCTGCTCTCGGCCTACTCACGGTCGCCGGAGCAGCTGATCTTCGCCCGGGCCGCGATGGGCCTGGGCGGCGCCGCGGTCATGCCGCAGACCCTGTCCATCATCTCCAACGTCTTCGAGCCCGCCGAACGGCCGCGGGCGATCGGCCTGTGGGCCATGGCGGTCGGCATCGGCATCGCCACCGGCCCGGTCCTGGGCGGCCTGCTGCTCGACCACTTCTGGTGGGGCTCGGTTTTCCTCATCAACGTGCCGGTGACCGCCGCCGGCGCGATCGCCGCCGCGATTTTGGTGCCGGAATCACGCAACCCCGTGGCCGGGACGATCGACTACGTCGGCGTCCTGCTGTCGATCGCGGGCCTGTTGCTCCTGGTCTACGGGATCGTGCAGGGCGGCGACAGCGGCTCGTGGCTGCACCCGGGGGTGCTCGGCCCGATCGCGGGCGGGCTGGCGGTCCTCGCCGCCTTCGCGTGGTATGAGGCCCGGATCTCGCACCCGTCGCTTGACGTACGCCTGTTCCGCGACCGGCGGCTTTCCGCCTCGGTCGGCGCGCTCGGGCTGGTGTTCTTCGGCATGGGCGGGGTCTTCTTCTTCACCAGCTTCTACCTGCAGAACGTCCGGGGTTACACCCCGCTGACGGCCGGTCTGCTGACCGTCCCGTTCGCGGTCGGGCAGCTGGTGCTGGCGCCGCGCGGCGCCAGTTTGGTCCGGCGCTTCGGCGCCAAGGCCGTGGGCACGGCAGGCATGTTCGTCATGGCCGCCGCCGTGGCGGGCTACGCCACGCTCGGCACGGCTACCCCGATCTGGCTGCTCGGCGTGCTCTTCGCCGTCCAGGGCGCGGCGATGGGCATCGTGATGCCCACCGCGACCGCTTCGGTCATGGACGTGCTGCCGCGCGAGCGGGCCGGCTCCGGCTCGGCCCTGACCAACACCGCGCGGCAGGTGGCCGTCGCGCTCAGCGTCGCGATCCTCGGCTCGATCCTGGCGGTGTTCTACCGGAACGCGCTCGACCCGTCGCTGACCGGCCTGCCCGCGGCCGACCGCGGGGCCGCCTCCTCGTCGATCACCTCCACCCAGGCGGTCGCGCAGCAGCTCGGTACGGCCGGACGGTCGCTGCTGGCTCCCGCGAACGACGCGTTCGTGCACGCCATGCACGTCACCACGCTGGTCGCGGCGCTGCTCGTCCTGGCCGGCGGGTTCGTGGTGCTGCGCTGGATGCCCGGCCGCCCGCGGCCGGCCGCGCAAGCCGCGCCGACCGACAGTCGCGCTTACGAGGCCGAGCTGGCCATACTGGAAAACGACATGCTCAACACCGCTGACCGGGAGGGGTGAGACGCCGATGCAGCCCGTGACCGTGGTTCCGGAGTCCGACCCGGGCACCGAGACCAGGTCGACCGGGGGGTCGCCGGGCTCCGGCCGCCGGCCCGGCCGCCCGCGCAGCGAGCAGGCCGAGCAGGCGATCATCGAGGCGACGCTCGACCTGTTCGCCGAGCAGGGGTTCGAAGGGGTCTGCGTCGAGCTGGTCGCCGCCCGGGCCGGGGTCGGCAAGGCGACCATCTACCGCCGCTGGCCGAACAAGGAGGAGCTCCTGCTCGCCGCGCTCGGCTCGCTGAAGTCGCCGCTGCCAGAACCCGAGGGCGTCTCTGTCCGGGACGACCTGATCGCGATGGTCGAGGTGATGTGCGCGGACAAGGCCGACCCCCGGAAGGCGCGGCGCTACGCGCTGCTGCTCGGCGAGGGCGAGAAGTACCCGCGGCTGATGGCGCGGTACAAGGAGACGGTGGTGGAGCCGCGGCGCGACGTCATGCGGACCGTCATCCGCCGTGGCATCGAGACCGGCGAGCTGCGCCCCGACACCGACGTCGAGGTGGCCGTGCTCGCGCTGACCGGCGCCGTCATGGCCCAGGAGAAGTCCGTGGACCGGACGTTCGACGGCGACTTCGCGACGCGCGTGGTCGACGGGCTGCTGCTGGGGCTGTCCGCCCGGGCACCGCGCTGAGCGCGTGAGCGATCGCGACCCCGCTCTCGCGGGGTCGCGCAGCTACGAGGGCAGCGCCTCGCGCCAGCGGTTGGTGATCGGCAGCCGCCGGTCGCGCCCGAAGTTCTTCTGGCTGATCTTCGGGCCGGGCGGGTACTGACGCCGCTTGAACTCGGCCGCGTCGACCATCCGCACCACCCGCTCGACCAGTGCCGGGTCATGGCCCGCGGCGACGAGCTGCGCGATCCCCATGTCCTTCTCGACGTAGTCGTCGAGCAGCGGGTCGAGCACGTCGTACGGCGGGAGCGAGTCGGTGTCCAGCTGCCCGGGCGCGAGCTCGGCGCTTGGCGGTTTGGTGATGGAGTTCTCCGGGATCGGGGGAGTAGCCCCTCCGCGTCCGGCCTCGGAATTGCGCCACCTGGCCAGCTCCCAGACCAGCGTCTTGGGCACATCCTTGATCGGCCCGAACCCGCCTGCCGAGTCGCCGTACAGCGTCGAGTAGCCCGTCGCGAGCTCGCTCTTGTTGCCCGTGGTGAGCACGAGGTGCCCGCCGGCGTTGGACAGCCCCATCAGCACCACGCCGCGCACCCGGGACTGCAGGTTCTCGGCGGGCAGCCCGGTCGCCGGGAACCCGGCCGGCGCGAGCTCCTCGGTAAACGCGTCGACCATCGAGGCGATCGGGATCGTCACCGCGTTCAGGCCCTGCCGCTTGACCAGGTCCTCGGCGTCGGTGACCGAGTGCTCGGAGGAGTAGCGGCTGGGCATCAGCACCACGTGCACGCGTCCCGGGCCGATCGCGTCCGCGGCGATCGTCGCGGTCAGAGCCGAGTCGATGCCGCCGGACAGCGCCAGGATGACCGAACGGAACCCGTTCTTGCGCACGTAGTCCCTGACCCCGGTCACCAGCGCCCCGTAGACCTCGGCCGGATCCGACAGCCGCGGCCAGAGCGGGTCCCCGGCGTGCTCCGCCCTCGTGGCTTCTCCCGGTTCCTCGGGTTGCTCCGGTCCGCTCGGGTCTTCCGGCCCCTCGGCCGCTGCCTGCCCGGAGTCCGACGGCGGCAGCGTCACCCGCTTGATCGTGATCATCGTGCCGTCTCCCGCGTCCACCGGCTCGTCGCCGGGCACCGGCGCGGCAGCTGCCGCGGGCAGGTCGAGGTCGGCGACGACGAGGGCCTCCTCGAACTGCGGCCCACGGGCGAGCAGCGTGCCGTCCGCGGCCACCAGGATCGAGTCGCCGTCGAACACCAGCTCGTCCTGGCCGCCGATCATGTTCGCGTAGGCGAGCGCGGCTCCCGCCTCCCTGGCCCGCCGCACGACCAGGTCCAGCCGGACGTCGTCCTTGCCCCGCTCGTAGGGTGACGCGTTCGGCACCACCAGCAGGCCCGCTCCGGCCCGCGCGCATACGGCGACCGGGCCGCCTTCCTGCCACAGGTCCTCGCAGATCGCGGTGGCGATATCCACGTTCTGGCCGTCGTCCGCCGGTAGCCGGAAGACCGGCAGCGTGCTGCCGGGCACGAAGTAGCGGAACTCGTCGAACACCCCGTAGTTCGGCAGGTGGTGCTTGGCCGAAGTGATGACGACGCGCCCGCCGTACAGCAGCGCCGCCGCGTCCATCGGCGCGCCGGCCGGCAACCCCGTGCGCGGCGCCAGATCGGTCCGCCGGTCCAGGTAACCCGCTACCACGGCCACCCCGCCCAGCCCGCCGGCGCCGAGCCGCGCTGCCACCGCGTGCAGGGTGGTGACGGACGCTTCAACGAACGACGTCCGCAGGGCCAGATCCTCGACCGGGTACCCGGTGAGCATCATCTCGGGGAACACCACGACCCTGGCCCCTCGCCGGGCGGCCCGCCGGGTCCACTCGATGATCATCCCCGCGTTCCCGTCCAGGTCACCGACCGTGGGATCGACCTGGGCAAGCGCGATCCTCAGCATCGCCACGCTTCCAGCCTAGGCCGTCCGGCGACCGGCCGGTCTCCGCGCGAGCAAGGCCCTGTAACCGCGCGGAAACACTCGGCGGGCAGACTCACTGATAGCTGCGCGCCGGCCGCGGGCCGGAGCAGCGAGACACCGATCAGGCCCCAGTGAACGTCTAAGGTGATAGCCGTGGACAAGCAGGAAGAGTTCGTGCTGCGCACGCTGGAGGAGCGGGACATCCGGTTCGTCCGGCTCTGGTTCACCGACGTACTCGGCACGCTGAAGTCGGTGGCGGTCGCGCCCGCCGAGCTGGAAGGCGCGTTCGCCGACGGGATCGGCTTTGACGGCTCCGCGATTGAGGGCTTCGCCCGGGTCTATGAGGCGGACATGATCGCCAGGCCGGACCCGTCGACGTTCCAGCTGCTGCCGTGGCGGGGTGAGTACCCGGGCGTCGCGCGGATGTTCTGCGACATCCTGCTACCCGACGGGTCGCCGTCGTACGCGGACCCGCGCTGGGTGCTCAAGCGCAACCTCGGCCGGGCCTCGGAACTCGGCTTCACCTTCTACGCCCATCCGGAAATCGAGTTCTTCCTGCTGAGGGAGCGGCCCGAGCCGGGCGCCAGGCCGCGGCCGATCGATACCGGCGGCTACTACGATCACACGCCGCACAGCATCGCGCATGACTTCCGCCGGACCGCGATCACGATGCTGGAGTCGATGGGCATCTCGGTGGAGTACAGCCACCATGAGGGAGCGCCGGGACAGCAGGAGATCGACCTGCGGTACGCCGACGCGCTGACCACCGCCGACAACATCATGTCGTTCCGGCTGGTCATGAAGGAGGTGGCGATCGAGCAGGACGTGTACGCCACGTTCATGCCGAAGCCATTCACCGATCACCCTGGTTCCGGCATGCACACCCACGTATCGCTGTTCGAAGGCGACAAGAACGCGTTCTACGAGGCCGGAGCGGAGTTCCAGCTGTCCAAGACCGCCCGGGCGTTCATCGCCGGGCTGCTGCAGCACGCACCGGAGATCACGGCGGTCTGCAACCAGTGGGTGAACTCTTACAAGCGGCTGTGGGGCGCGGCGGAGCGGACGGCGGGCGCGGGCGGCGAGGCCCCGGCGTACGTGTGCTGGGGGCACAACAACCGCTCGGCCCTGGTCCGGGTGCCGATGTACAAGCCGCAGAAGGGCAATTCGACGCGGGTGGAGTTCCGCTCGGTGGACGCCGCCTGCAACCCGTACCTGGCGTTCGCGGTGATCCTGGCCGCCGGGCTGAAGGGCATCGAGGACGACTACGAATTGCCGCCGGGCGCGGAGGACGACGTGTGGGCGCTGACCTCCGCCGAGCGCCGCGCGCTCGGTATCCGGCCGTTGCCGCAGGACCTGGACCAGGCGATCAGGGTGATGCAGGACAGCGAGCTCGTCGCGGAGACGCTAGGGGAGCACGTCTTCGACTTCTTCCTGCGCAACAAGCGCGAGGAGTGGCAGGAATACCGCCGTCAGGTCACCGAATACGAGCTGGGTCGATATCTCCCCCTGCTCTGAGGCTGGCTCCGGCGCCTGGCTGGCGTCACTCCTCGTAGCGGCCGTCCAGGTACCCGGCCAGGAAGCGCTCGGCCGCGGCGTAGAACTTCAGCCGGTTCTCGGGCTTGGCGAAGCCGTGGCCCTCGTCGGGAAACAGCATGTACTCGTAGTCGATCCCGTGCTCGGCCAGCGCGGCGACGATCTGCTCCGACTCGGCCTGCTTGACCCTCGGGTCGTTGGCGCCCTGGGCGATCAGCAGCGGGATGCGGATATCGCCGGCCCGGGACAGCGGCGAGCGGGACCAGAGGAAATCCTTGTCCGTTTCGGGGTTCCCGACCCGCTTGTACAGCTGCGCCTTCATCGGCGCCCAGTACGGCGGGATCGTCTCGAGCAGCGTCTGCAGGTTGGAAGGACCGACGATGTCGACCGCGCAGCGGAAAACGTCCGGGGTGAATGCCGCCCCGACCAGCGCCGCGTAGCCGCCGTACGACCCGCCGTAGATCGCGATCCGGCCCGGGTCGGCCCAGCCCTGAGCCACCACGTACCCGACCGCGTCGAGCAAGTCATCGTGCATCTTGGCGCCCCACTCCCGGTCGCCGGCCGAGACGAACGCTTTGCCGTAGCCGGTCGAGCCGCGGTAGTTCACCTGGATGCACAGGTAGCCCCGGTTGGCCAGCCACTGGGCCTCAGGATCCCAGCCCCATACGTCGCGCGCCTGCGGGCCGCCGTGCACGTTGAGCACCGCGGGCAGCCCGGACCGCTCGCCAGCGGGCGGGAAGGTGACGTACCCGTGCACGGTCAGCCCGTCCCGCGTGGTGTAGGAGAACGGCTCCATCCGGGCCAGCTCGTACCGCGACAGCTCGGGCCTGCTGCTGAACAGGAAGCTGGCCGCGCGGCTGGCCCGGTCGTAGGCGAAGTACTGCACCGGCCCGGCGTCGTCGTCGAACGCGACCAGCCAGGTCGCGTCGGCTTCGTCCCGGCCGACCAGGCCCGGATCACCCGGGTGCAGCGCCCGGATGGCCTCGTAGTCGGGCTCGACCATCGGGTCGAGCACGTGGTACTCGACGCGGTCCTTGAGCACCGCAGCGATCTGCGGCTCGCGCGTGTCCGGGTGCAGAATCGCGCCCGTGACATCAGCCTCCGGGTCTTCGAGCAGCACCTCAGCGTCGCCGGACGCAAGGTCGATCTTCACCAGCCGGCCTGTATTCGCCCCGACCGAGCTGATCGCGATCAAGGACTTGCCGTCGCCGGTGAACGCCAGCACGTTGCTGGCCGGGGCGTCATCGGCGGGTATGGTCAGCAGCGTCCGCCAGTCGCCGTCCGCGCTGTCGCGGACCAGCAAGTCGAACGCGCCGTCGGGCAGCGGCGAGATCGCGGCGCGGACCACCATGTCCTCGTCCGCGAGCCAGCCTGCGTACCCGGGGTTATCGATCAGCTTGGCTAGCTCCCCCGTCTTAAGGTCCAGCCGGTAGACGTCGTGCAGCTGCGGGTTGTCCCGGTTCATCCCGACCAGTACCTCGTCGCGATGACTCTTTCTGGTGGCGATGATCCGGGCCTGGATGCCGTCGTAGGGCGTGAGGTCGCGCCTGGTCATCGTCTCCAGGTCGACGTCATACAGCCGCCAGTTCTCATCGCCCCCGGTGTCCTGCAGGTACAGCAGGTGCCTGTCGTCCCGCGCCCACGCGAAGACCCGGATGCCCCGGTCGGTGTCGTCAGTCACCATCGTCGCGGCGTCCCAGTCGACGCCGTCGTTCCCGATCGGCGCGACCCAGACGTTGAGTACCCCCTCGTGCGGCGCTATCCAGGCCAGCCGGGTGCCGTCGGGTGAGATGTGCGGGCTGACGCGCTCGGGGTTGCCGAAGAGCACCTCGCGCGGGACGAGTTCGACCATGCTCAAATGCCTACCACACCGGCGGAGGCGCAAGAACCGTCCTGAACCAGGTTCGCCGCGGGCTTAGCCGGAGAACCAGCGCGCGGGCGCCGGGCTGGTGTTGTGGTAGATGTGCTTCTTCTCCTGGTACTCGTCCAGGCCGGAGGGGCCAAGCTCACGGCCGACGCCAGACTTGCCGAAGCCCCCCCACTCCGCCTGCGGCAGGTAGGGGTGATAGTCGTTGATCCAGACCGTGCCGTGGCGCAGCGCGCCCGCGACCCGCTCGGCTTGTCCCGCCTCAGAAGTCCAGACGGCGCCGGCCAGGCCGTAACTCGTGTCGTTGCCGAGCCGGATCGCTTCTTCCTCCGTGCTGAACCGTTCGACCGTCACTACCGGACCGAACACCTCATCGCGCACCACAGCCATCTCCCGCCGGCACCCGGCGAACACCGTCGGCCGCAGGAAGAAACCCCTGGCCAGCTCGGGCTCGGACGGGCGCTTCCCCCCGGCCAGCAGCTCCGCGCCCTCGGCCAGCCCGAGCGAGATGTACCGCTCCACCTTGGCCCGGTGCGCGGCGGAGATCAGCGGGCCGCATTCGGTCTCCGGGTCCAGGCCGCTGCCCAGCCGGATCCGGTCCGCGCGCGCGGCCAGCTCGGCGACGAAGCTGTCGTGCAGGCTGTCCTGAACGATCAGCCGGGCGCCGGCCGAGCACACCTGCCCGGAATGCAGGAACGCGGCGGTCAGCGCGTTGTCGACCACGGTGTCGAAGTCGGTGTCGGCGAACACGATGTTCGGGTTCTTCCCGCCGAGCTCGAGCGCGACGCGCCGCACCCCGCTCGCCGCCGCAGCCATGATCTTCTCGCCGGTGGCGAGACCTCCGGTGAAGGAGATCAGGTCCACGCCGGCGTGCTCGATCAGCGCCTGGCCCACCGTGCTCCCCTGGCCGAGCAGCAGGTTCACCACTCCCGGCGGAAGGCCGGCCTCCTCGCAGAGCGCGACCAGCGCCACCGTGGACAGCGGGGTCAGCTCGCTCGGCTTGACCACGGTGGTGTTGCCTGCCGCCAGCGCGGGCGCAAGCTTCCACGAGATCTGCAGCAGCGGGTAGTTCCAGGGCGCGATGAGCGCGCAGACGCCGACCGGCTCGTGCGTGATCCGGCTGGCCACGCCGGGCCGGCCCGGGTCGACCACGCGTCCCGCGTGCGAGCCGGCGATCCCCGCGTAGTACCGGAATACGGCGGTGGTGTCATCCACGTCGGCACGGGCCTCGTT
>JASIGD010000403.1 GCA_030045295.1 Streptosporangiaceae bacterium | reverse complement strand
TGCGCGGCGGCGAGCGCGTCGGGACTCGGGTCGACGACGGTGACGTTGTGCCCGAGGGCCGCGAACGGTACCGCCAGCCCGCCGGTTCCGCCGCCGACGTCGACGATGTCGAGCGCCTGCCTGCCGGTTTCGGCCACCCTGACGGAGACGGCCCCGCGCAGCACCTCCCAGAGCAACGAGGAGCCGAGAGGGGTCCGAGGGGGTCCGAGGGGTCGCTCCCCCGAGCCAGCACCTTCCACGCGCGCCTCCTCCCAGGACTCCAATGTAGACAGGTCCGCTGCCTCGAGAGGACACGACCGGGTTTCCGCCTTCGGCTACTTTCTGTCCCGGTGCGGTGAACTTCTGTCACCGGCCCCGCGTTATACAGCCGTGCCGAATTCACAGAATCTTCTTTACGTGACCTCGCGGCAACTCCAGCGCGGCTGCAGCCGATCACCGTATGCTCTTCGCCATGGCTGAGCACCTCGAGCTGCCCCGCCCCTGGCGGCTGATGCTGACCGCAGGCTGGAACCTGGCCGAATCCCTCGGCCTGCCTGTGGCCGGATACTTCATCGGCGCCAAGCTCGGCGGTCGGGACGTCGGCATGATGACCGCGACAGCCGTGGTCTGGCTGACCGTCATCGGCCGGAAGGTGCTGACCCGGAGCGTCCCGGGGCTGCTGACGATCTCGGCGCTGGTGCTCACCCTGCAGACGGCCGTGGTGATCGTCACCGGCAGCGTGCTGTTCTTCCTGCTCCAGTTCCCGCTGGCCAACCTGGGCCTGTGCGTGCTGTTCGCGCGGACCGCACCCACGCGCAAGCCGCTGGTGGCCCAGCTGGCCGCCGAGGTGGTGGCGCTACGCCAGCCGTCCTCCCATCACCCGGGGCTGCACAGGTTCTTCCAGGGGGCGACCTGGCTGTGGGCCGGGATCTTCGCCCTATCGACCGTAGGCCTGGCGGTGGCGATGGCCCTTGAGCCGGCCAAGGTGTTCCTGCTGCTCACCACCGTGGTCACCGTCGGCGGCGTGATCGCGGGCACCGGGGCGTCCGCGGTCTGGTTCTTCCGGGTCCTGCGCCGCTTCGGCCTGCGCATCCGCTTCGCCCAGCCCTGATTTCTGCCTGGCGTCAGGCCTCGAGGGACGGCTTCAGCTCGGCAACGCGAGCCAGCAGGCCGTTGACGAATGCGGGCGACCCGTCGGTCGACAGGTCGCGGGCGAGCAGCACGGCCTCGCTGATCGCGACGGCGTCGGGCACGTCCGGCGCCCACAGCAGCTCATAGATGCCGATCCGGAGCACATTCCGGTCCACGGCGGGCATCCGGTCCAGGGCCCAGCCCTCGGCGTAGGTCGAGATCAGCTCGTCGATCCGGGCCTGATGCGCGGCCACGCCGCGGACCAGGTCCGCGGCGTACGCGGGGACCGGCGGGCTGCCCAGCGCGATGCGCTCGGCGAGCAGCTCGAGGACCGGCGAGCCGCGCAGCTCGGCCTCGAAGAGGATGTCCAGGGCACGCTTGCGCGCTTTGCTACGGGCGGGCATGGCGGGTGACGGCCGGGCGGCGATGGCGCGCAGCGGTCATCAGGCGCGGCCGAGGTACTGGCCGGTCCTGGTGTCGACCTTGACCTTCTCCCCCGTCGAGATGAACAGCGGGACCTGGATCGTCGCGCCGGTCTCGAGCGTGGCCGGCTTGGTTCCGCCGGTGGACCGGTCGCCCTGGACGCCGGGGTCGGTCTGGCTGATGGTGAGCTCGACGGCTGCGGGCAGGTCCACGTACAGCGGCGTGCCGTCGTTGAACGCCACCGTGACGGTCTGCTCCTCGAGCAGGTAGTCCGCGGCGTCACCGATCACGGCGGCCGGTATGCGCGGCTGGTCGTAGTCGGTCATGTCCATGAACACGAAGTCCGAGCCCTCGCGGTACAAGTACTGCATTTCCCGGCGGTCCACGGTGGCCACGTCAACCTTGACCCCGGCGTTGAAGGTGCGGTCGATGACCTTGCCCGAGGTGATGTTCTTCAGCTTGGTGCGCACGAAGGCGCCGCCCTTGCCCGGCTTGACATGCTGGAACTCCACGACGGTCCAGAGTTGCCCGTCGAGGTTCAAGGTCGTGCCGTTCTTCAGGTCGTTCGTGGTGGCCACGTTCGGTCTCCAGGTGACAGATAACAGGACGAGAAGTTCTCTCGTGGTGGTGGTGAGCAGGCCCATCCCGTCAGCCCCCACGACAAGGACGTCCTCGATGCGGACACCGCCCTTGCCGGGCAGGTAAACACCAGGCTCGACGGTGACCGGCACCCGCTCGACAAGCTTACCCGGTCTGGAGTACCCGATCATCGGCGCCTCGTGTACCTCCAGGCCGACGCCGTGCCCCAGGCCGTGCTGGAAGTGCTCCGCGTGCCCGGCGTCGCGGATCAGGTCCCGCGCCGCGGCGTCCACGTCGATCACGTCCGCGCCCGGCTGCGCGGCCTCGATCCCGGACCGCTGAGCCGCCGCGACGAGCTCGTAGATCTCCCGCTGCCAGCCGGCGGGCTCGCCGAGCGCCACCGTGCGGGTCATGTCCGCGTGGTAACCGCCGTACAGCGCGCCGAAGTCCATCGTGATCAGGTCGCCGCGACGCATCGGCCGGTCGGCCGGCGAGTGGTGCGGGATAGCGCCGTTCGGCCCGCTGGCCACGATGGTGTCGAAGGCCGGGTGCTCGGCCCCCAGGTCGACCATCCGCCGGTCCAGCGACGCGGCCAGCTGACGTTCGGTCAGGCCCGGCCTGATGTGCGCGAGCACGTCGGCGATGGCCTGGCAGGTGATCCGGCACGCGGTGGCGAGCAGCTCAAGCTCGGACGGATCCTTGACCGTCCGCAGCTCTTCGATCTTTCTTCCGAACGGGACGGTGGTGACACCGTCCGCCGCGGCGGTGAGCTCGGCATGGCGCTCGACCGACATTTCGTGCGCCTCGAAGGCCACGGTACGCAGGCCCCGGCTGGTCATCTCGGCGGCGAGCCGGGGCTCGACGAACCGCTCGACGATCAGCTCGAGATCGGGGCAGTCGCGCCGCGCGGCCAGCGCGTACCTTGAATCGGTGGCCAGCACTCCCCCGCCGCTGACCGGCAGCAGCAACGAGGCGTTGGAGCTGGCCAGGCCGGTGAGGTAGCGGACGTTCGGGCGCGAGGTGATCAGGGCGGCGTCGGCGCCTGCCTCGGCGATCTTCTGCTGCGCGCGCTCCCGGCGCGACGCGTGGATCTCTGGCATATTCAGGAGGCTAGCCTGCCATGGCCCGGACCTGCTCGATGAGGCGGACGCGGGCCTCGTGCGTCGGCGCGAGGGGGGTGACGTTGAGGGTGGTCACGCCGGACTCGCGGTAGGCGGCGAGGCGCTCTCGTACGTGGCCCTCGGGGCCGATCAGCGAGGTCCGCTCGATCAGCTCGGCGGGCACCAGGGCCTCGGCCTCGGCCTTGCGGCCGTCCAGGTACGCGTCCTGGATCGCCTTGGCCTCGGCCTCGTACCCGAGCCTGCGGGCCAGGTCATTGTAGAAGTTGCGGCCGCGCGCCCCCATCCCGCCGATGTACAGGGCCAGCTCCGGCCGGCTGTGGTCGCGCAGGCTGGTTATGTGGTCCGCGTCGTCGCCGATGGCCAGCGGGGCGTGGGCGATCACGTCCAGCGGGCCGAGGGCCGGGTCGCGCTTCGCGCTCCCCTCGGCCACCGCGCCGCCCCACACCTCGGCGGACTTCTCCGGCAGGTAGAAGATCGGCATCCAGGCTTCGGCGAGCTCGGCGGCGACGGCCACGTTCTTCGGGCCGATGGCGGCCAGGCCGATCGGGATGCCAGCGCGGACCGGGTGGTTGATCAGCTTGAGCGGCTTGCCCAGCCCGGTGCCTCCCTCCAGCGGCAGCTGGTAGTACCGCCCGTGGTAGGCCAGCCGCTCGCGGCGCCAGACCATGCGGCAGATCTCGATGATCTCGCGGGACCGGCCGATCGGCGCGTCGTACGGCACGCCGTGCCAGCCCTCGATCACCTGCGGACCGGAGGCGCCGAGGCCCAGCGTGAACCGCCCGCCGGAGACGTAGTCCAGCCCCGCTGCGGTCATCGCCAGCAGCGCGGGCGTGCGCGAGTACAGCGGGAAGATCCCCGACGCGATCTGCATCCGCTCGGTCTTCGCGGCGATGTAGCCCAGCTGGCTCACCGCGTCGAAGCTGTAGGCTTCGGGCACGAATACGATATCGACTCCGGCTCGCTCGTAGTCGGCCAGTTCGACCACGGTGTCGGCGAAGCCGCCCGCGTAGCTCAAGAACATCCCCACCCGCATGCGATCAGCCTTCCCGGTCACGGATACCACGGCCCGTTCGGTCACTAAAAGGAGAGTAGCGGTTACGGCGCGAGCGGCGGGTACGGCGCCCGGGCGGGCGCGGCGGGCTCGGCGGGCTCGGCGACGAGCCGGGCGAGGATGTCCCCGACGATGGCCTCGGGGCGGCGGCCGTCGGTGGGGACGGTCAGCGAAGCGAGGCCGGCGTAGGCGCCGAGCCT
>JASIGD010000402.1 GCA_030045295.1 Streptosporangiaceae bacterium | reverse complement strand
CCGCTACCTGGTGCTCGGGACCGTCTCGGTGGTCGTCGGTCTCGGCGCCGCCGCGTTCACGGTGGGGGGCGGCGGGCAGGTGACCCCCGGGCCGAAGATCACCCCGCCGGTGGAGATGTACAGCGTCCAGCACGCGATCACTACCGGTGAGGTCCCGTTCGCCGGCCCGTCAGTCAAGTCTTCCCCGGCCGCGTTCGATTCTGGCGCGTCGCAACCGTGAGGCCCGCGTGTCTGCGTTCAGCTGCCCGGTTAGCCGCCGCCGTGCCGCGCGGTCCGCTCGCGGGCAGATCTGGCCGAGGCGTCCGCCCCGGCCGGCGCTGCTGCTGGCCGCCGCGCTCACGATGGCGGTGCCTGGGTTCCTTATCACCGCCTGCAGCGGCCAGGCGGGGGTCTCAGCCCAAACGACCTCCGCAGCCATCCGCGCACCGGCCGGATCCGGGCCGACCGCGTCCCCGGCCCGAAGGCAAAGCAGCGCCCTGGCCGCCCGCCTGCTGGTCCAGGCGGCTCAGGCGGCGGTGCTGACGTCCTATCAAGGCGAGGAGATCGTCTCTCGCTGGGACGAGACCGGCGAGACCATACTGATGTCAGACATCTGGCACGTCAGCGGCGGCCAGACGGTCACTCGGACCCTGCCCGCGGGAATCTACTCCACCGGCCAGCCCTACCTGTCCTCCGACACCGACGGCCAGTGGCCGGAAGGCGTTCTCGGCGTCACGACGCCGCTCGTGCGACTGCTCGAAGCGCACTACACCGTGGTGTACGGCGGGCCGGGCTCGGCGGACAACCGGACCGCCCAGGTGGTCGAGGCGCTGCGGGCCGACGGCAGCCTGGCCGCGAGGTTCTGGCTGGACGACGTCACCAAGTTGCCGCTGGAGCGGGAAGTCTTCGACTCCGCCTCGCACGTGATCGGCGAGGACGTCTTCATCAACGTCCAGTTCCCCGCCCAGCTGCCGACCGCGCCGGCTAGCGGCCCGGCCGATCCGCAGGGATCCTGGACCGATCCGCTCCCGGCCGGCCAGCTTCTCACGCTGCGCACCCAGGGCTGGCTGGTCCTGCCCGATCTCCCGGACGGCCTGTCGCTGTTCACCGGGGCCCAGACCAACACGAGCACCGGCACCGTGCTCGACCTCGGCTACTCGGACGGCCTGTCAGTGGTCTCGGTGTTCGAGCAACACGGCAACCTGGCCGCCAAGCTGGCCGGCTGGCAGAAGACCACCGTGGCCGGGCACGTCATTTACGCGGCCGAGCCGGATCAGCGCTCCCTGACCTGGTCCAGCCGCGGCATGGTGTACACGGTGATGGCCGACGCGCCGCCCCAGACCATCGCCGCCGTGGTCGCCGCCCTGCCGCACGACACGCCACCCGGCTTCTGGAAGCGCATGTCGCGCGGCTTCGTCAAGCTGGCGCACATGGTCAACCCGTTCCGCTGACCCACCATGGCGGCATCACGGTTTACAGTGGACATGCGCAAGCGTGATCCCACCTGCCCGACGGAGGGCTGAGCGTGTTCGACCTGTCGATCTCCAAGCTGTTCATCCTGGCGGTGATCGCGCTTGTCATCTTCGGCCCGAACGAGCTGCCGAGGATCGCCTCCCAGGCCGGGAAAGCCCTCCGTGACCTGCGCCGGATCGCCGAAGGCGCCAAAAACGACCTGCGCGAAGGGCTGGGACCCGAGTTCGCCGACTTCGAGATCGAGGACCTGCACCCCAAGCGTTTCGTGCAGAAGCATCTCCTCGACGACCTCAACGGGGACGCCAAGGCCACGGTGCCCGCGCAGCCCCGGGTCCCCCAGCCGGCCGCGAAGGCGAACGGCGCGCTGCTCGCGCCCGGCGAGCGTCCCCCCTACGACCCCGACGCCACCTAGCGCGGCGTGAGGCCGAGGTGACGCCCCGCCAGGCCGCGGCCGCGAGTCCCGAGTTCGTCCGCGATCTTCCGTAGCGCGAGCCCGGCCGGGGAGTCAGGCTCGCCGAGCACGAGCGGGATCCCGGCGTCGCCGCCTTCGCGTAGCCGGACGTCGATCGGCACCTGCCCGAGCAGCGGCACCGTCGTCCCGGTAATCCTGCTCAGCGCGGCCGCGACCGAAGCCCCGCCGCCCGAGCCGAACACCTCGGTCTGCTCCCCGCAGTGCGCGCAGACCAGGTACGACATGTTCTCGATGACCCCGGTGATCCGCTGGTGGGTCTGCGTCGCGATCGCCCCCGCCCGCTCAGCCACTTCCGAGGCGGCCAGCTGCGGGGTGGTCACCACCAGCAGCTCGGCCGACGGGAGCATCTGGGCGACGGAAATGGCCACGTCGCCGGTGCCGGGCGGCAGGTCGAGCAGCAGCACGTCCAGGTCGCCCCAGTACACGTCGGCGAGAAACTGCTGCAGGGCACGGTGCAGCATCGGCCCGCGCCACACCACGGGCGTGTTGCCCTTGGTGAACATGCCGATCGAGATGACCTTCACGTCGTGCGCCGACGGCGGCATGATCATGTTCTCGACCGGCGTCGGACGGCCGGTGAC
>JASIGD010000401.1 GCA_030045295.1 Streptosporangiaceae bacterium | reverse complement strand
GTCAGGGGCGAGTACGCGTACCAGCCGAACGACGCCGAGCCGCCCGGGGTGAGGAAGCTGGACAGCAGGATCAGCCCGCCGAACGTGAACAGGTAGTAGCTCAGCAGGTTGAGCCGCGGGAACGCCACGTCCGGCGCGCCGATCTGCAGCGGCACCAGCTCGTTCGCGAACCCGATGAACAGCGGGGTGGCGAACAGCAGCAGCATGAGCGTGCCGTGCATGGTGAACAGCTCGTTGTACTGCTGGTCGGACACGAAGTGCTGGTCCGGCCCCAGCAGCTGGATGCGCATCAGCAGCGCCATGATCCCGGCGCACAGGAAGAAGAAATAGGAGGTGATCAGGTACATGTGCCCGATGATCTTGTGATCAGTCGAGGACAGCCAGTACGCGAGGATCGATCCCTTGCGCTCGGTTTTTTCCTGAGGCGCGGCGATGACCGGCTGTTCGATCGTGCTCACTGTGCCTCCTCCAGATGCTTCCGCCGTCCGGTCAGCCCGTGCCCGGCCGCCGGCCGCTCGCCCAGACAGGTGCTGGCCGGCCGGTACCGGATGGCGCTCACGGGCTACTCCCGGACGAGCTCTGGGCCGCCTGCTCGGCGGCCATGTACGCCTGGAATTGCTGCGGGGTCACTACCTTCAGCGTAAACAGCATTCGGCTGTGGTAAAGGCCGCACAGCTCACTGCAGTGCCCGATGAAGGTCCCCGTCTGCGTCAGCGTGACCTGGAAGTGGTTCGGGTGGCCGGGGATGACATCGCGCTTGAACAAGAACTCGGGCACCCAGAACGCGTGGATGACGTCGTCCGAAGTCAGGTTGAACCGGACCGTTTCCCCGGTCGGGACCTCCAGCACCGGCAACGGCCCCTCACCCCACATGTTGCCGACATTCGTCACGTGGTATTGCGGGTAGTTGAACTGCCAGCTCCACTGGAACCCGAGGACGTTCACGACCACCTGCGGGTTGGGCGACAGCTTGTTGATGTAGTTCTCGTCCTTCGCGGTGAAGTAGAACAGCACCGCGATCAGCACGAACGGCACCGCCGTGTACATGATCTCGATCGGCATGTTGTAGCGCGCCTGGGGCGGCAGCTTGTCGCCGCGCTTGCGGTGGAAGATCACCGCCCACAGGATCAGCCCCCACACCAGCGCGCCGACGGCCAGGCCGGCGATCCAGGAACCCTGCCAGAGCGTGAGGACCGTCTTGCCCTGCTCGGTGATGGGGTTGGGGAAGCCCAGCCTGGTGAACGTGTCGTTCGTGCAGCCGGTGAGGCCGAGGACCAGGAGCACGAGCGCGACGGTCAGGCCCGCTGCGCGGGATACGCGCACCCGGCGGGGACCGGGCCTTCCCGGGTCCTGTTCGGCGTGATCGGTAGTCAAGTCGAGGGCCTTCCTTCTTTCTTCCCCCGAGCCCACCCTATTTTTCCCACAAGCCCACCCTTGTTCTGCTACAGCGTGTCGTGCAAACAGTATCGCGCGCCGCCCCCGGGCCTTCGACGACCCCCACATGTTTGCGGTCATCTTCGTGCCGCGCGCGTACCGGAGCCGACGCCGGGCATTATTGGGGGCGTGAAGGTGCTCGCATGAGGTTGTATCGCTCGGGGGACCCGCCGGCCGCCGATGGTGGTTCCGGCCCTTTTCTTGAGCCCGAACGGACGGTGGTACCACCGTCCGGCCTGGTGCCCGCGCTGACGATCGACGCGCTCGGCCGGAAGTGCCCGATCCCCATCATCATGCTCGCGGAGCAGATCAGGGACGTTCCGCTGGGCGCGGTGGTCGCGGTCCTGGCCGACGACCCGGCGGCCTACACCGACGTGCCATCCTGGTGCGCGATGAAGTCGCAGGAGTTCGCCGGTTACGCCGAACTCTCCCGCGGCTGGGCGCTGTTCATCCGCCGCACGCTGTGAAACCGACGAGGCCGCCACCCGCGACGACGGACGTCGCGGCGGGGGAGGGCGGCTAGCTGGACTTGAAGCGGCCGGTGAAGCGGGGGTCGTCCTCCCACCACGGCTTGGACCGATCCGTACCCGCGCGCGGCCCGGGCTCTGCCGCTGTTTCTTGTTGCGCCTCTTGCTCAGCCTGCTGGGCGTCCAGTTCGGCGTCGATCTTGGCCGCGTCCGACTCGTCCTCGCGCATCATCTGGATCAGCTGCGCGGCGAGGAACGGCAGGCCGACCAGGTCGCCGAGGACCCACAGCACTCCCCCGCCGATGACCTGATCCGTCTGCAGGCTGGGTCCCCAGGGCCGGCCCAAGGCCTGGTAGTAGGCTCCGCCGATCAGGCCCTGGTAGGCGATGACGGCGATGCCGAAGAACGCGTCACCGATAACCTCCCCGCCGGTGATCCACATGGAGACCGCGTAGGGGTAGGCCTTCGGCACCGGGTCGACCCGCAGCAGGGTCCAGAAGAACGCGAAGCCCAGCGCCATCAGGACCAGGTAGGTGAGCTCCCGCACCGTGGTGCTGTGGAAGACCGCCGTGTACCAGGATGTGAAGTACATGAAGAACGGCACGCCCACCAGCGCCAGCGTGGTAATCGCGGGGAAGGTGAGGATCCGGGCGACGCGCGAGCGGATGCCCTTCTGGAGGTACCGGCCCGCGCGCGGGAACACCGTGATGGCGAGCGTGATGGGGCGCCCGAGGGCGAGAAACAGCGGCACCACCAAGACGAGGAGGACCGTCTGCACCGCGCGCGCGTAGAACAGAATCCCCTGGTAGACGCCGACCCAGGACATGGTGGCGATGACCAGGAAGCCGAGACCGAGGCCGCAGAACCAGATCGGCCGGGCCACGGGCCAGGCGGTGTTCCGTCGGCGGACACGCCTGACCCCGGCCAGGTAGGCGGCGCCCAGGAGGAGGACGAGCACCAGCATGGGCGGGTCGAGCGTCCACTCGGTCAGCGCGCGGGTCAGGGTCAGCTCGGGCGGACCGGTGTACCCGGACGCCAAAGCGGGGGCCAGCAACCCGGCGAGGCCGTGGTATCCGGGCGCAAGCGCGCTTCCCATGCCTGCCACGCTACCGCGATCACCGTCGACCGGGGTTCCCGGAGGCGGCTCGGCCGCTCCGGCCCCTCCCGCTAGCCTGCCGAGCCCGCCTGCACCGGGCCGATGGTCAGGATCTGGACCGGCTTGGAGCAGGCCTGCGAGGTGTTGGCCAGGTAGACAGGAACCGTCTGGTTGGGCGGGTAGACGCGCAGATACGCCGCCTTGACCGGTCCGCACGTGGCGGTCGGGAAGTTCAGTGCGTCCACGATCTGCAGCACGGCCTGGCCGGTCGCGCCCGGCGCCAGCGTGATCAGTTTGACCGGCGTGCCGGTGGTGCGTTTGGCGGCCAAGCCGATCTGGGCGTACGGCGGAGCGGACACCAGCGAGACGCCGGGGTAGCCGTACAGCGTGCAGGAAGCACCCGAGGAGTTGGTGAAATCGATCGAGGTATCCGTGCCGCCCGCGTATCCCTCGGGCGGTCCCTGGCTCACCCGCAGCGAGCTGGTCGCGCAGCCGGCAGGTGCCGCCGGGGACGAGGCCGGGGCCGTGGCCGTGGCCGGTGCGCTGCTGCTAACCGGCGCGGCCGCGCTGGAGGCGGGCGCCGAGGTCGCGGGCGGGGCTGATGAGCTGGGCGACGAGGAGCAGCCCGCGACCGCCGCGATGCAGATGAGCGCCGCAGCCGCGCGGCCGGCCGTTCCTCCGGCCAGCCGGCCGGTCCTTCCCCCTGAGATCACTGCCGTGTCCTCCTCCTCGTGCGCCGTCCAGCAATTATCACGGCAAGACGGGCGTGCCCGGGCAGCGCAACGCGGCACCCGGGCATGGCGCAGGCCCGAAAAGGATCACGTTTGGGTCACGGCGAACTCACGGCGTACCAGCCGGTTCGCGGAGGTGAAACCACGACCCGTTCGGTAGAAAGATCTTGAAGATCTAGCCGGGCAGGTGAGCGGCGACTTCGGAGGCGGCGGCGTCACCGTAGGCGGCGGCGAGACGGTCCGCCAGCGGGCCGGATTTCAGGTCGTATTCCTGGGTACCGACGGTCTCCAGCGCGTGCACGGCCAGCAGGTTGCCGAGTTGCGCCGCGCGCTCGAGGGACAGGCCCCACGCCACGGCGGCGAGGAAGCCCGAGCGGAACGCGTCGCCGGCCCCGGTCGGCTCGGCCATCTGGGCGTCGGCGATGCCGGGCACCTCGATGGCGGACTCGCCGGTCCGATCGATCCGTGCGCCGTCGGCGCCCAGCGTGGTGACCCGGGTGCCGACGTGACTCACCACGTCGTCCGGCGTCCACCCGGTCTTCTGCTCGATGAGCGCGGCCTCGTACTCGTTGGAGAACAGGTAGGCGGCCCCGTCCACCAGCTCGTGCACGTCCGGGCCTTCGACCCGGGCGAGCTGCCATGAGGTATCGGCGGCGAACGGCAGGCCGAGCTTGCGGCACTGGCTGGTGAAGCTGAGCATGGCCTCCGGGTCGGTCGCGCCGATCAGCACCAAGTCGCAGCGGCCGGCCAGCGGGGCCAGCTCGATCTGCACGTCTTCGCTCATCGCGCCCGGGTAGAACGACGCGATCTGGTTGCCGACCAGGTCGGTGGTGGCGACGAACCTGGCGGTGTGGCGCAGCACCGACTCGTGCACGCCGCTGGTGTCCACTCCGTGCCCCTCCAGCCAGGAGCGGTACTCGGCGAAGTCCGGTCCGACGCTGCCGATCAGCAGCGGGCGCAGGCCGAGGCAGGCCAGGCCGAAGGCGATGTTGGCTGCCACTCCCCCCCGCCTGATCTGCAGCTCATCGACGAGAAAGGACAGGGCCACCTTGTCCAGCTTGTCCGCGACGAGCTGGTCGGTGAACTTGCCAGGAAACGTCATCAAGTGGTCGGTCGCGATCGACCCGGTGACCGCGATGCGCACGGCGCGTGTCCCCGTGGGTATCAGTGGAAGGAATCGCCGCAGGCGCAGGAACCCGTCGCGTTCGGGTTGTCGATCGTGAAGCCCTGCTTCTCGATCGTGTCGACGAAGTCGATGGTCGCGCCCATCAGGTACGGCGCGCTCATCTTGTCGGTTACCACCTGCACGCCGCCGAACTCGCTGGTGATGTCGCCGTCGATGTCGCGCTCGTCGAAGTAGAGCTGGTAGCGGAGACCGGAGCAGCCGCCCGGCTGGACCGCGATGCGCAGCTTCAGGTCGTCTCGCCCCTCCTGCGCGAGCAGGCTGCTCACCTTGGCGGCCGCGACGTTGGTCAGGACGATTCCCTGTGTGGCCTCTTGCTGAACAGTCACCTTAGCTCCTGCGTGGCTCGTGTGCGGCGTGGGAGGACTCCCACGTGCAATCCCAACGATATGCGGTCAGCCCGCATTCCAACCACCTGACCGCCGTTACCGGCCCGGCCGCCGCTATAGGCCGGGGGCGCCCCAGACCGGGAACCAGCGGCTCAGGTCCGGCTCGAACTTCAGGTCAGTGCCGATGACGCCCTTGACCTGAAGCTCGAGCGCGTTATCCCGGCGATCGTCGGACAGCGGCGCGAACGGGTAGAACGTTCCCCGCTTGTACAGGTAGACCAGGGCGAGCCTGCGCTCGGAGTCGTCGCGGAAGGCGACCAGGGTGCACAGCAGCTGCGGGCCGAAGCCGTTGTCGACCAGCGAGGAGTTGACCGCGTGCAGGTCGGTGACCAGCGCTTCGAGCTCGTCGGACATGTGCGAGCTGACCAGCCAGGTGAAGCCGTAGGAGTCCTTGGTCACCTCGACCGGCAACCCGCCGTCCTGGCCCGCGCTCACGTCGAGTAGTTCGGTCACGTCCTTCTGCACGTCGGCGAAGGACCTGCCCTCGACCGGGCGGAAGCAGACCGAGCCCGAACCGGTCGGCTTGAACCCCATGCCCGCGTCCAGCGTGATCGCGGCGGACGGCAGCGCGAACAGGTCATCCAGCTTCGGCTGGACCGGCTTGGTCCGGCCCAGCAGGGTGTCCAGGAAGCCCACGACCGTCCTACCGAGCCTGGTTGAGCTGGCGCTGTACCTT
>JASIGD010000400.1 GCA_030045295.1 Streptosporangiaceae bacterium | reverse complement strand
TCGAAGACGAGGCCGAGGTCGCCGCCGGGTAAGGCGAGCTTGCGCAGGCGCCAGCCGCGATCGCAGCGCTCGATGAAACCGCAACCGGCCAGCAGGCCGAGGCAGCGCAGTACCGTATCGAGGTCCACTCCCGCCTCGACCGCGATCGTTGCCGGTCCGGCGCCGCCGCGGGACGGAAAGGCGTCGAGCACCCTGGCGCTGTCGTAATCAAGATCGTCACGCGACGGCACCGGAGCGAGGTCCCGACCGCGAGATGGGGCACAGCCATCGGGAACGCTCACCGGCGAGAGCATCTCGATGATGTCCGCAGCCCCGGTGACGCACGTGGCGGCCCAGTCCCTGATGATCTTGTGGCATCCGGCCGACTGCGCCGACGTCACCGGCCCCGGGACGGCCATCAGCGGCCTGCCCAGCTCGGCGGCGTGCCGCGCGGTGTTCAGCGCGCCGCTGCGCTGGCCGGCCTCCACGATGACGGTGCCGCAGGTCATCGCGGCGATCGTCCGGTTGCGGACAAGGAACCGGAGTCGGGCCGGATGACGGCCTGGCGGCCACTCGCTCACCACTAGGCCCTGCGCGGCGATCGCCGCGAACAGGTCCGCGTGGCCGGCCGGATAGGGGTAGTCGACGCCGCAGGCCAGGACCGCGATCGTGATCGCCTCGGTGGCCAGTGCGCCGCGGTGCGCGGCGGCGTCGATCCCGTATGCCCCGCCCGAGACGACCGCCCAACCTCGCTCGCCGAGGTCGGCGGCAATCTCGCCGGCGACGTGCTCGCCGTATCCGCTGGCGGCCCGTGATCCCACTATCGAGACCGAGCGCAGGCAGGCGAGGCGCAGGTCCGCGTTACCCCGCAGCCATAGCGCGTACGGGCGAGCCGGTCCCAGCTCATCCAGGCTGGCGGGCCATTCGGGGTCCGCCGGACAGACCAGCCGGATGCCGTCGCGGCAGGTGGCTGCGATCTGCCCGTCGCCGGGCAGATGGGGCAGGCGGATCCGCCAGCGGCCGAGCGCGCGTTCCAGCGCACGCCGACTGGCTGGGCTGTCGCCGCATCCGGGCCCGGTCCGGGGCAGCATGCCCGCCTTGATCGCGGCCAGCACCTCGGCGGGCGCGCAGAACTCCAGCAGGGCGCCGAGCGCAGGGTCGCCGGGTTCGGCCAGGTAGGTGAGCGCGGCCCGGGCCAGGGCCTGCTCACCGAGTTTCGTGATCAGCGTGGCCGCCGCGCTCATTGCCGCGCTCCGAGCCACAGGCCGAGCGCGGCGTGGCACTCGTCCTTGGACGGGCGTGCCTTGCCGGCCAGGTCAGTGATCGTCCAGGCGACGCGGATGACCTTGACGACGCCGCGCGCGCTGATCTGGCCTCGTTCCAGCGAGCGTTCGAGCACGAGCAGGGCACCAGGCGCCGGTGGCCAGGTCCGGCGTAGCTGCGATCCCGGGACCTCAGCGTTCAGCCGCCATGGCGTGCCGCGCAGCCGGTGGGCAGCCCGGTCCCTGGCCTTGGCTACGCGCAGCGCTACGGTCTGGCTTGACTCGGCGAAGTTCCTGTCGTTCAGCAGTTCCCGGCGGCTCACCGGCTCGAGTTCGATCTTCACGTCGACGCGATCGAGCAGCGGGCCAGAGATCCGTGCCAGGTAGCGCCGACGGGTTGTGGGGCTGCAGTTGCATCCGCTGACCGATCCGGCCACCTTCGCGCAAGGGCAAGGATTCGCAGCGAGGACCAGAGTGAACTTGGCAGGGAACCTCGTGATGACGCCCAATCTGGCTACCACGACCTGGCCCGCTTCGAGCGGCTGTCGCAGCGCGTCGAGTACATCCTTAGCGAATTCCGGCGCTTCGTCGAGGAACAAAACGCCTCTATGAGCCAGTGACGCGGAGCCAGGGACAATGATGCCGCTGCCGCCGCCAACGATCGCCGCCTTGGTCGCGGTATGGTGCGGCGCCATGAAGGGCGGATCGGTGAGCAGCGGCACCTGAGGGGGTAGGGTTCCAGCCACCGAATGAATTGCTGTCACTTCAAGCGCAGCCGCGGTGTCGAGCCGCGGAAGAATGGTTGGGATCCGTTCAGCCAGCATCGTCTTGCCCGCACCAGGCGGCCCGAGTAGAGACAAGTGGTGCCCACCAGCCGCGCACACTTCGGCGGCTCGCCGCGCCGCGGATTGGCCTAGCATCTCTGCGAGGTCGGGTGCGGCGACGGTGTCTCGATCGTTCGCCCCGGAGACCCAGTCCCCAGGAATTGCTCCGGTGCCCCCACGATGCCCGTCTACTGTCCGGCCGTTGAGCAGCGCCTGCTCACCCTCGCACTCGGCGGCGGGCGGACCGCCATGCAAGCCCGGCATTCCACGCAGCCAGTCCGCCGCCGCCGTCAGGCTGCTCGCCGCGATCACTCGCACACCAGGAACCAGTACGGCCTCCAGTGCGTTCTGCTCGGCCACCATTACCCTGGCAAACCCTTTCTCGGCTGCGGCGGCTACGGCAGGCAGCACGCCGCGGACCGGCCGCAGCTGCCCATCGAGGCCGAGCTCGCCGAAGAACATCACTCCCTCCACTGCTGCCCTCGGCACCGTGCCCGCGGCGACGAGCAGACCCACGGCGATGGCCAGGTCGAACCAGCTGCCGCGTTTGGGCAGGCTGGCCGGGGAGAGCCCGACAGTGATCCTCCGCTGCGGCCATTCCTCGCCGCTGTTGACCATGGCGGCGCGGATCCGGTCGCGCGCTTCGCGCAGTGCGGTATCGGGCAAGCCGACCAGGATCATCCCGACCAGGCCGTTAGCGATGTCCACCTCTACCTCGACCACGTGGCCGGTCACCCCCACCAAGGCGACCGAGTACGTACGGGCGAGCGGCACGGCTAACCCACTCCCCGGATGTGCTCGATGGTGAATCCGCCGGTGCCCTCATAGATCAGGCCGACCACGTCGATGCGGACCTGGTCGAACCGCACCCCGTGAGCGTTCAGCCATTGCACCGCGAGCCGACGCAGCCTGCTGAGCTTG
>JASIGD010000399.1 GCA_030045295.1 Streptosporangiaceae bacterium | reverse complement strand
GCCGCTCACCCAGGTGTGCTGGCAGATCTCAGCGCCGGCCTGCCGCGCGCAGCCGGCATAGGCCCGGGTGACGCCGGTCGGGTCGACGTGACCTTCGGCCCGGTCGAAGAGCGCACCGATGAAGTACTGCTCCTCCAGAAGCGGGAACATCCGCTTTGCCTCGGCCGCCGAGATGATCTCCATATCCATGCCGAGGTAACGGCCGCGGGCCTGGGCCATCCGCAGCCAGTCCATCCGCTCCCGGTCGCCGGCCAGCATCAGTCCGCCAGGCATGTGGATGGAGCAGTTCTGCCCGGAGCGCTGCTCGATCTCACGATAGAGCCCGACGGTGTACTGTTGCAGCTTCGCGACATTAGGGTCACCGTTGAGCGTGTGCATGCCGCCCGCAGCGTGCCAGGTCGAGCCGGCGGTGAGCTCCTTGCGCTCGACGAGTACGACATCCGTCCAGCCCAGCTCGGTGAGGTGGTAGAGGACCGAGGCGCCAACCACACCGCCGCCGATGACGACCACGTGCGCGGAAGATTTCATCGAGGTATCCCTACGTCTAAATTTTCCCGGTACAGTCGTTCCGACTATAGGACCTTGGAGGTGTCATGGGTAAGCTTCTCGATCGGCTCGCCGTCGGACCGGTGATCTGCGCCGAGGGGTATGTGTTCGAGTTCGAGCGCCGCGGCTACCTGCAGGCCGGGGCGTTCGTACCAGAGGTGGTGCTCGAGGAGCCCGATCTGGTAGCCGGGCTGCACCGAGAGTACGTGCATGCCGGATCGGACGTGGTTGAGGCGTTCACCTATTACGCCCACCGCGAGAAGCTGGCGATGATCGGCCGCGAGGGCGACCTCGAGTCGCTGAACCGGCAGGCGCTGCGTATCGCCAAGGAGGTCGGCGCCGAGCACGACTCCCTGGTGGCCGGCAATATCTGCAACACCAACGTTTACGACCCGGACGAGCCCACGACGCATAAGGTCGTCCGCGACATGTTCACCGAGCAGGTCGGGTGGGCCGCCGAGGCTGGCGTCGACTTCGTGATCGCCGAGACCATCGACTATCCCGGAGAGGCATTGCTCGCGCTGGAGGCAATCAAGGCGCACGACCTAGATGCGGTGGTCACACTCACTATTCATCGCCAGCCCATCGTCCGCGGCGGCGACCCGATCGGCGAGGCATGCCGTCGCCTGCAAGACGCCGGGGCCGATGTGGTCGGGCTGAACTGCATCCGCGGGCCCGCCACCATGCTGCCGCTACTCGGTGAAATCCGCGCCGCGTGCGACGGCTACGTCGCCGCCTTGCCGGTGCCGTACCGGACGACGGAGGCCGAGCCAACGTTCCAGTCGCTCACCGACCAAGATTGCGACCTGATCCCGCATGGGCGGCCATTCCCGACCGCGCTAGACCCGTTTCTAGCCAACCGCTACGAGATGGGCGCGTTCACGACGGCGGCGGCCGCGCTCGGAGTCAACTACTTCGGCATTTGTTGCGGCTGCGCACCCCACCACGTCCGCGCGATGGCCGAGGCACTCGGCCGCACGCCGCCGGCGAGCCGGTTCAGCGCGGATATGAGTCGGCACGCCTACTACGGCACGAGCGAACGGGTCAGCCGGCATTACCGGGAGTTCGCCAAAGAGCTCTAGGAACCCGGCGAACAACGGGGCCGAGGAGTCAGAGCTCCCAGACCGTGTCGACCGTTTCGATCGGCCAGATCTCGAACTGCGGCAATGCGCGACCAGCGCTCGTAAGCGCGGGCACGAGCCTCTCGCTGCGGAAACGCTCGAAATCAGCCTCGCTGTCCCAAAGACTGACTATGCGCCAACCGCGGGCCGTCGGCCCGGCCATGCGGATCCTGAAGCCAACTGGCGGCGAACCGTCCAGATCGAGCCCCTTCACCATCGCCGCATCTTGCTCGGCGGTCACGCCCACGACATCAGACACTACCAAGATCGCCACTTCTGCCCCTCCTTACCCATGCGGGGATCGGATCCAGCGTTTGTCCAACCCCAGCCCGTCGACCCCACGACAGACTGAATATAGAACCGTCATGCGCGACATGGAAGACCAGGTCTGCCTCCCGTGTAGGACCTGTCTTAGCCAAGTACCGGATCCGTCGGCACGGCAAGCAGCGGGCATCGCCGGTATCGCGAAGGACGACGGCGATACTTTGCAGGCGCTGGCGTGCCTGCGCGGGAACCGTGCTGATCACGGGGGTCTGGTGAGACTGCCGGGCTGGTGGCTCCGGTCGCTGGCTCGGCCCGCGGCGGAGCCAGCCAACGTGTGGGAGAGTATCGCGTCCGCCACCTGGTCGACGGATTGCCTGGCATCGATGGGAATCGCCCCGAATGCGCGCAAGCGGTCCTGCAATTCCGGCAGTTTGCCACGTAGGTACTCGCGAGTGTCTCCGATACGGCCCCAGTCGTGGTATTCCCGGCGCGCATCCAATCGTGCCAGCATCGTGGGCTCGTCGATTTCCAGCAGGAACACCTGAGTGAAGCGGTCTGCCACCTCTAGCTCATTGTCCGCGCCGCCGCAGACGTACAGAGTCTCCGGTGCCGCGGCCCGGATCAGTTCGTCCAGGCGGGCCGGATTCCATGCCCAGCTGTGCCGGGAAAGCCACGCAAAGTCCGGCTCGTCCGGCTCTTCTGCCTCTTCCACAACGTTGCCGGCGGCGTCAACGAACCGCGCCAGCAGCGGGTCGTCGTCGGCATCGATGGCCGCCAGGCCGCGGCGGGCAAGCACGGCGACGATGGTGGTCTTCCCGGCGCCGGAACAGCCTGCGATCTGGACCGCGCTCATCGGTGTCTATCGTGCCCGGCGGGGTAGTCGAAGAACGCCAGCAGCTCCCCGGCGCCCTTGTGACCTGAGCTGTCGCCACCGACTACCGCGAGCATCGAGTTGTACCTTCCCGGCCGGCGCGCCGACGCCGGTCATCGCCTGAGACCTCGACTCGGACACCGGGAAGGTACACCCCTCTCAGGCCGATCCGCCGGTTTCAAGCATTGCTCCCTAGCGAGCCGCGGCGCGCACTCCCGCTTACGAGCTGCTACCCATCCGGTCCATGAGCGACCCGACTGACAGCCCATGTGCGGCGCAGAACCGTTCGGCGGACCGGACGTCCACCGGATCAGTGAGATCGGCAAGGGCTTCGGCTGCGGCGTCTTCCAGCCCGGCCCGGCGAAGGACCGTGGCGATCTGCTGGCGGGAAAGGGCCATGGGAATCACCCACTCACAGATCCTGGCTCCAGCCTTCCTACGTCTGGAGCGTCCCCTGTCTGCGGCAACCATGTGCCCGGGCAAAAGCTTCCCGGCTGTCGGCGTCACCGGGCCCAGGTGCTCATCGTTACCGTGGCGGTCAGCGCACATTCAGGCGCTGAACTGCGGCGCAACGACGCGTCCAGGTCAGCCGGGCACTTTCCGGGCAGATCGGTATCACTTCTGCCGGTAACCAGGACCATGGCGGCGAAGAATCTGGCCATGACCACTGCCCAGCCGAAGGTTGCTGGTCCTCCGCGGAACGTCACAGACGCAGGGACGTAGGATGTTTGCCATGGGCCTGGGCATCGCCCGCGTGTGATCACAAAGGCCGTTGGAGATCATGGCGGCGTAGGCACCATGGGGCGGCCTAGGCCCAATCCCGGCGGATAGGAAAGCGCCTTGACCATGCTTCCCTTAGGTCAGAAAGGCGGCTCGCCAGAATCGGCGCCGGGGCCGTCCGCCGCCCATGGATCCGAGTCCGCGCGGCCGGGGCTGCCCGAGTCGCGCTGGCTACGGTCGGCGGGTCCTGCCGAGGCGCCCGGGTCCCCGCCATTCCCGCCGGACCGGGCGACCCGGTTCACCTTGGCCGACGCGTTCCGCAGCGAGGGCCCCACGTCGTCCACCTCGATCTCGTAGACGGTGCGCTTCTCGCCTTCCCTGGTCTCATACGACCGCTGCCGCAGCCGCCCCGAGACGATCACCCGCATGCCGCGCTGCAGGCTCTCCGCGACGTTCTCCGCCGC
>JASIGD010000398.1 GCA_030045295.1 Streptosporangiaceae bacterium | reverse complement strand
CACGAGCTGGGCCTGCCGACCTCGGCGACGATGATGTACGGGCACGTCGACACGCCGGCGCACTGGGTCGGCCACCTGCGCGTGATCCGGTCGATCCAGGAGCGGACCGGCGGCTTCACCGAGTTCGTGCTGCTTCCTTTCATCCACGAGAACGCTCCCATCTACCTGGCTGGCCTGGCCCGGCCCGGCCCGACCAGGCGGGAGAACCGGGCCGTGCACGCGGTGTCCAGGCTGCTGCTGCACGGGGCGATCGACTCGATCCAGTGCTCCTGGGTCAAGCTCGGCGACGACGGCTGCCGTGACGTGCTGCAGGGCGGCGCCAACGACCTGGGCGGCACGCTCATGGAGGAGACGATCAGCCGGATGGCCGGCGCGGACCACGGCTCCTACAAGACGATCAGCCAGCTCCGCGCGATCACCGAGCCGCTCGGCCGCCCGCTGCGCCAGCGCACCACCACCTACGGCGACGTCCCGCCCGAGCGCCTCGCCACTGGCGCCGCCAGCGACGGCGTCTGCGCCTCCGTCCGCTCCCCGCTGCCGATCACCGCCCCCCGACCGTGATCGTGGACAATTACCTCGTCCATTTGCGGGGTTTGTGTCCACGATCCATGCTGGCGACGGCCGGCATCGCGTCAGCGGGTCAGCAGGAAGTCGCCGGGGTCTCGGGGCGGCCGGGGCCGGGGGTCCTCGGCCGGGTGGCCGACGGCGATGGCGCCCATGGGCCGCCAGCCGTCCGGCAGGTCCATCGCGCGAGCGGCGACGTCCTGGCAGAACAGCGTGCTGGAGATCCACGCGGAGCCCAGCCCGTCCACGGCCAGCGCGATGAGCAGGTTCTGCACCGCCGCCCCCATGGAGACCACGAACATGGCCTGCTCCGCGGCCGAGCGCCGCTGGTCCGGATAGTCGTGGGCGGCGTCGGCGACCAGGCAGGGCACTACGATGAGCGGCGCCTGCCGCAGCGGCTCCCCGCGCCTGATCCGGCGGCCGATCTGCTCCTCGGTGAACCCGTCGCGGCGCAAGTCGGTGATCCAGGCCTCGCGCATCGCATCGAGCAGCGCCGAGCGGCCGGCAGGCGACTCCAGGAGCACGAAACGCCACGGCTGGCTGTGATGCGGCGCGGGCGCGGTCAGCGCGGTGGCGACCGCCCGGCGGACCGCGGCCCCGTCGACGGGCTCGTCGGTGAATGCCCTGATTGTCCTTCGGGCCAGCGGAACATCCGCCGAGCCGAACCGGAACATGTCCTCATCGGCCGGCCGGATCAGGGCTCGCGCGCCCGGTCCGTCCTGCTCGGTCACTAGGTCCGCCAGCCCGCGCACGACCGCGACGGGGACCTGCGCTGACTTTCCCTTGACCAGCTCCGCGGCCGCGGCGATCTCGTCGGCGACAGCCGTGACGGTCACCTCCAGGATGTTGCCGAACGTGTCGGCCTCGCCACGGTAATCGCGCACCGGGATCACGCCCGCCGCGCCGATGGCGGTGTCGGTCTGCCCGGCCCGCCACGGCCTGCCCATCGTGTCGGTGATGATCACGCCGAGGGTCCGGCCGGTCCGGCTGTGCAGGCCCTTGCGCAGCCGCCTGGCCGACTCGTCGGGATCGGCGGGCAGCAGCACCACCGTCCCCGGCGCCGTGTTGGACTCGTCCACCCCGGCCGCGGCGAGCACCAGGCCGTGCCGGGTCTGCGCGATGGTGGTGGCGCCGCGCCGGGCGACCACCCGCGCCGTCTCCGCTTCGATGGCCTGCTCGCGCGGGACGGCCACCACCCGGCCCTCGGCCTTGCTCACGATCTTCGAGGTGACCACGACGATGTCGCCGTCGCGCAGGTCCGCGGCGGCCGGGACGGCACCGGCGACGAGCGCCGGCAGGTCGCTGCCCGCGGTGATCTCGGGCAGCCCGGTCACCGGCGTGACGGTGACCGGGGCGGCGGCCATTACTCCTGCTCCAGCGCTGCGCGGTTGAGCTCCAGGGCCAGGTCCAGGGCGGCCCGGGCGATCGCCGCGGTGGCCGGCAGGTCGCGCATGAGCAGCGGCAGGGCGCGGATTTCGATGCCCGTCAGCGCCGGATCATCGGCCGCGGGCTTGTCCTGGTCGTCGACGAGCCAGCCGTCGATCAGCTCCGGTCCGTAGTGCCCGGCCACCGCGGCGGCCGAGGTCGCGACGCCGATCGCGGCCAGGCACGCGTCGGCCATCCCGCGCACGGGCGCGCCGCCGATGATGGGCGACACGCCTACCACGGTCTTGGCCGCGACCGCCTCCCGGATGCCGGGAACGGCCAGGATGGTACCGATGCTCACGACCGGGTTCGACGGCGGGAACAAGACGACGTCCGCGTCGCCGATGGCCTCGAGCACCCCGGGCGCCGGGACCGCTTCGGCGGCGCCGGCCGCGAAGATGGCCGCCGCGGGTGCCTCCGCCCGCATCCGCACCCACCACTCCTGGAAGTGAACCGGGGGCCGGTCGGCCAGGTCCCGCAGCGCCACGTGCGTTTCGACCGGGTCGTCGGACATCGGGAGCAGCCGTACTCCGGGCTGCCAGCGCTGGCAGAGCACTGCGGTGACGGCGGAAAGCGGCTGACCCGACGCCAGCAGCTGGCTGCGCAGGATATGGGTGGCGAAATCCCGGTCGCCCAGGCTGAACCAGTCCGGCTTCGCGCCGTAGGCGGCCAGTTCGGCCCGGACGCTGAAGGTCTCCTCGGCTCGTCCCCAGCCTTGCTGCTCGTTGACGCCGCCGCCGAGCGTGTACATGACGGTGTCGAGGTCCGGGCAGACTCGCAAGCCGAACAAGGTGATGTCGTCACCGGTATTGCCGATGACCGTGATCTCGGCGTCCGGGGCGGCTCGTTTCAGGCCGCGGAGAAAACGCGCGGCGCCCACGCCGCCCGCGAGCACGGTGATGCGCATACCCAAAGTCTGTCAGGTCCGCATTCTCGCGCCGCCCTCGCACGCCGCCCGATCCCCGCCCCCCCGTCCGTACGCCGCGCCCCGCATGCCGCCCGATCCCCGCCCAGCCCCGCACGCCCTCGCCAGAGGCTGGAGTTGCCTTTGCTACCAGCGATGCCGGTGGTACTGATGTGACTCGACGGCCGCCGATTCCCACGTGATTTATCTCGCATCTCAGATAACGAGACGACCATTATCACCTTCTCCGCTTGACTTGAAGCAAGACACGCGAGTGTAATTTCATTAATGTGATTCTCACGCTGCGGGGAGGAGCGGCGAGACCCGGGGGGCTCCGAGTGGGGAGGGAGGAGGCGTTGTGACTGAGGTCATCGTCCCGCTGGCGCAGGTCTTGGTCAGTCCCGACGATGTCGAGGAACTGAGTTGGCAGGACCGGGCGTTGTGCGCGCAGACGGATCCGGAGGCGTTCTTCCCGGAAAAGGGAGGATCGACCCGGGAGGCCAAGCGGGTGTGCCGGAGCTGCGAGGTCCGGGCCGAGTGCCTGGAGTACGCGCTCGAGCACGACGAACGGTTCGGCATCTGGGGCGGCATGTCCGAGCGTGAGCGCCGCCGCCTGAAGCGACAGGCCGTGTAGGTCAGCCGGACATCACGCGTTCGCACCGCTGACCGCGTGCGGCCTGTGTAGGGTTCACGTATTCCGCGCGCCCTCGCCGGACGGCTGGCCGCGTGGAGCGCCGTTGCCCCCGCCATCAGACAGGACCTTGTCAGAGAACGCAGCGCACATCCGTCACATCGTCACCGCCGTCATCGTGGCCCACGACGGAGCCCGGCTGCTGCCGGGGCTTGTCCAGGCGGTGCGCGAGCAGACGCATCCCGTGCATCGCGCCGTCGGGGTCGACACCGGCAGCCGGGACCGCAGCGGGGCCACGCTGGCTGAGCTCCTCGGGCCGGACGCGGTCTTCGGCATGGAGGCCGGCGCCGGTTACGGGGCGGCCGTCTCCCGTGCCCTGCAGCACCCCGCAGCGCGCGGGCCAGTACCGGATCCCATCTCAGCGCACGACCAGGAGTGGGTCTGGTTGCTGCACGATGACTGCGAGCCGGCTCCCGACGCTCTTGAGCAGATGGTCCGGGCGGCCGACCGAGGCCGACCGGCGGCCGTGCTCGGCCCGAAGTTGAGGGACCTGGCGGACCGGCGCGTGCTGCGTGAGGCGGGGGTCACCGCCGACCGTGCCGGGCGGCGCCTCACCGGGGTCGAGCCCGGTGAGATCGACCAGGGCCAGCAGGACGGCAACCGGTCCGTGCTGGCGGTGAGTTCAGCGGGCATGCTGATCCGCCGCGACGTCTGGGACCAGCTGGACGGGTTCGATCCGAACCTGCCCATGTTCCGTGATGACATCGACTTCTGCTGGCGGGCGCACGCGGCCGGCTACGACGTCCGGGTGATCACCAACGCGGTGGTGTACCACGGCGAGCTGTCAGCCAGGCAGATCCGCGAGGTTTCCGCCGCGGGCGGTCACCCGCTCAGGCTCGACCGGCGCGGTGCCCTGTACGTGTTCGCGGCCAACCTGCCGCTGGCGCCCATGCTCGCCATCGTGGCAGGCTGCGTCGCCGGGTCGCTGCTCCGCGCGGCGTACTTCCTCATCCTCAAGCAGCAGCGCAGGGCCGCCGATCACCTCGGCGCGACGGCCTGGCTGCTGCGCCACCCGGTCCGCATCTGGCGCGCGCGCCGCTCTCGCGTTGCCGGCCGCAAGCAGGCCTGGACCGTCCTGCGCGGGCAGGTGCCGCGGAGCCGGACGCCGGCCCGGCTGGCCGAGGGCGCGGTCGGCTTGTTGTCCCGCGGCCCCCGCTACGAGAGCGGCGGCCTGCATCACGCCGTCATCGACGAGGCCGACGACGATATGCCGGTGCCCGCCGTTTCGGTCGTCCGCCGCGTGCTGACCAGCCCCGGTGTGCTGCTCTGGGCCGGGCTGGCCCTGATCGCGCTGGTGGCCGAGCGCTCGCTGGTCGGCTCGGTGCTGACCGGCTCGGGCACGCTGGCGGGTGGGGCGCTTGTACCCGCCTGGGGCGGCGCGAGCGACCTGTGGCGTGAGTACCTGGCCGGCTATCACGGCGCGGGCCTCGGCTCGGCCGCCAGCGCCCCGCCTTACCTGGGCGTGGTGGCCGTGCTCGCGACCCTGCTGGCCGGCAAGCCCTGGCTCGCCGTCGACGTGCTACTGCTCGGGTGTGTGCCGGCGGCGGGGGTGACGGCGTTCCTGGCCGCCCGCCGCATCACGTCCGTGCCGATGGCGAGGGTATGGATCGCGCTCAGCTACGCGCTGCTGCCCGTGGCGATGGGCGCCGTGGCCGCCGGGCGCCTCGGTACCGCGGTCGCGTTCGTCCTGCTTCCGCTCATCGGCGTCGCCGTCGAGCGCATGCTGTTCGGCCAGCCGCGCGTAGCGCGCCGTGCGGCCTGGGCCGCGGGCCTGCTCATCGCGGTGGCCGCGGCCTTCGTGCCGCTGGTCTGGCCGATCGCCGCGGCTGCCGCGCTGGGCGCGGTC
>JASIGD010000397.1 GCA_030045295.1 Streptosporangiaceae bacterium | reverse complement strand
GAAATCGCCGGTGAGCGCCCAGGACACGCCCGCCGCGGCGAGGTACAGCGGGATCATCACCACCCCGCCGCACCAGGCGAACTGCGTGGCGTGCCGCGCCTCGTGGTCGAACAGCCGCGAGCCGGGGACTATGACATCCATCCTGGTCACTATCACGTTGCCCAGGCAGAACGCTGGCGCGGGCGGGACCGGCAGCCGGTATCCGGTTCCGGTGAACAGGCCGTCCGCGCTGCGAGCGATCTTGGCGCCGCCGAGAGCGGCCACGCCGAGGCCGACCAGCGTCGACCCGTTGGCCAGGTTGACCGCCTGCCGCACGCGCAGCCGGGGACGCATCGCGGTGCGCCCGGCGTCGGGATCGGTCAGGACTGATCAGGGGCGACGCGAGCCCCGCACCGAGCGCAGAACTGAGCTGTCTCGCCAGCCTCGGTCCCGCATTCCAGGCATCGCCTCTGGTCGTTGTGCCCGTTCAGTCCCAGTGCGTCAGGCGCGGGCAGGGCCACCGGCACCGTCCAGGGCTGGACGGCGGCGGCCGCCGGCAGGGCCAGCTGCTCCTGGCTGTGCTCATGATGCGCCCGGGCCGCGCTGTGATGGTACTCCTCGAGCCGCACCGTGAACGCCGGGTCCCCATACACCGTGCCGTCCACCAACGGGCCGCGCGTGTGCTCCATGACGGCGACGACGTCCTCGCCGCTCAGCGTCTTGTGCGTCTCCAGGGCGTGCGCGAGGGCGAGCACATGGCTCCGGTTGTCCCGGATGATCTCATCGGTCCGGTCGAGCAGCGTCTTCAGGTTGTCCTCGATCCGGTCCGCCAGCGCGTGCCGGGCCTGAGCCTCGGGGTCCTGTCCCTTCTTCAGCCTGCCGCCTTGCCCGCCGCCCGGCGACCCGACCTCGAGCCGCTTGGCCGTGGAGTACGAGGACACCGTGGTGCCCATGCCCCAGAAGCCCTCCATGAAGGACGCGACCGCGGTCGCGGACTCCAGGTCCCCGGACACGCCGGAGGAGCTGTCCTGGTCGAAGAACATCCGCTCCCCGGCCAGCGAGGCCAGCGACACCAGGATGTCGGTCTCGTACTCGCTGCGCCACCTGGTGAACTGGTCCTCCGGCGGGATGCTCGCCACCATCCCCAGGTAGTCGCCGCCCTTCTCGATCGTCGCGATGTCGATCTCCATGTGCTGGCGGGAGCGGAAGGCGACCAGCGCGTGGCAGGCCTCGTGCACCGCGATGGCGTGCCGCTCACGCTCGATGTACTCCACGTCCTGCGGCGGCCCGAGTTCCTTGAGCTGCTTGGCCTTGATCACGTCCGGCCAGGTGATAACGTCGCGGCCGTTCCTGATCGCGGTGATGAGCGACTCGTTGACCAGGTCCTTGATGGTGGCGCCGGTGGCGTACGGCGTGATCGTGGCCAGCTTGTCCATGTTCTCGTCGGTGAGCTCGTGCCGCACCTTGGCGAAGTACCCCTCGTAGGTGCGGATGCGGCCCGCCTTCGACGGGTAGCCGACCTTGTAGATGCGGTCGATGCGCCCCGGCCGCAGCAGCGCCTCGTCCAGCGCCGACGGCATGTTGGTCGCCATCATGACCAGGATCCGGTACTTGGGCGGCGGCTTGGGGCGCATCCCGAAGATCCGCCGCACGTAGCGGTTGACCAGGCCGCGCGGCTTCTTCAGCCCGGACAGCTCGGTAAGCAGCGCCTGCAGCGTGCCCATCCCGCCGCCGCCCCCGCCCATCATCCCGCCGAGCATCTGCTTGTTGCGGCGGGTGTCCGGCTCGTCCGTGATATCCGACGCCATCGCCTCCCGTACCAGCCGCCACTGGGTTTCCCCTGACAGGTAGGAGAACCCGTGGCAGCCCGCGTGGGCGAACGGCGCGGGGGAGGCGCGGCCCGGCCCGCCGCCGCCCCCCGGGGCCCCCTGGGTCAGCATGCCGCGGTTGCCGAGCGAATCGGCCTCATCGAAGAAGACGATCACGCCGCCGTAGCGCAGCGCCAGCCGGCGCAGCTTGCGGAACAGCGATTTCACCTTGAGAATGCCCACGCCCATGAACATGTTGATGAACGCGCCGGGGTCGACGAACACGTAGGGCTTGCCTGTCTCGCCCGCCACCGCCTCTGCCATCAGCGTCTTGCCGGTCCCCGGGGGACCCCACAGCAGCAGGCCGCCGGGCACGTAGCCGCCCTTTTCCTCGACCAGCTCGGGGTTCTCCAGGAAGATGATGTTCTCCTTGACCCGCTCGAGCACGTGGTCCTGGCCCCAGACGTCAGCGAACCTGGTCTTGATGTCATCGGGGTAGTACACGTCCACGCCGCCCCGGGACAACAGCCAGAACAGCCCGATGAACTGGAACGCGATGAAGAAGAACGCGAAGGCCAGCTGCAGCACGAACGGCAGCACGTGCCAGATCAGCTCGGGCCCGCGGAGCAGCGCCAGCACCGGCGTGGTGTGGATGATCTTGCCGGTGACCACCGCGGCCACGGCGATCCAGAACACCCAGGTCAGCAGCCGCCAGACCCGGAACCTGGTCCAGTCCGAGATCCGCCGGTGGGTGGCCCGCTCGAAGCCGCCGAACACCCGGTACGTCCAGAACCGGTAGTAGGCCTTGGAGTGCTCGCAGATCACGAAGTGGACCTGCCGGATCACCTCCAGGCCCATCAGGACGAATACCCACGCGCCTTCGCTGACCTCGATCCGGACCGCGTCCGAGAACCCGACCAGGGGGTCGTTCGCCATCACGGACCAGGTCAGGATGAACCAGATCAGGCCCAGCACGACCAGGAACTTGACCCGGTCCCAGAGAGCCAGGGGCTTGCGGGTCAGCCGGTCCTCGTCTTTCGGCCGCCCGCCCGGCGGCGACAGCCCTTCGGCGGCGGGCAGACGAGCCTTCTTCATCATGGGCTCCTGACGGTAAACGACGACATCACGTCGTTGATCTCGGTCTGGTCGTTGCTGTAACAGCTGGTGGTGCAGTGGAGCACGAGCAGGTACACGACGGTCTGGTCGGCGTTGGTGAGGGCAACCTCATCGAAGGTGTCGGCGACCCCGGCGTCGGTGTAGTCATAGGTCTCCCGGACCCCGTGCACCCCCTGGCTGAGACTGAGCTGCTCGTCGCGGATCTGCTTGAAGTCGGTGAGCGGGAAATTTCCCTCGCTGGACGCATCCTGCCGCCCGGTGGAGGTGACCGGGAGGAAGAAGTCGCGCAGCGTGTCGTACGACAACTCGTTGCTCGCGGTGGAGGTGAGCGTGCCGACCTCCGCGAACACGAACGGCTGCGACGTCTCGAAATTGAGGAAATCGCTGGCCGTGGGCTTGGATCCGGCCTGGTAAGCGACCGTCCACCCGCTTCCCGAGCTGCCGGTTACTTGCTTTAGGACGTTCGCGAGCGCGTCCGGGTTGATCTGGTGCCAGTCGTGCGGGACCTTGAAGTAGGTGTTCTGGCTGGAGTTGGCCACGTAGGTGTACTGGGGCGCCGCGCATCCAGTGACAGTGGCCCCGAGGAGAAGCACGCATCCCCCGACGAGGCCCTTTGCGACGCGGTGGGCCATGCTCGCCAAGAGGTGCGACCTCCACGTAAGGACTACGTAGTGTCAATTATGACGCCTTCGTCCGCCATGGTACAGGTCTCGCGAGGGTGCGAATCAACTCGAGGCTGGCCCGTAGCGGCGGGTATAAGGTTCTTTTCCGCGTGTGATCACGCTAAACCCGCCGACCCGCGCGGTCGGCGGCAGGGCAGACGTCGGCAAAAGGAAGGGGATACGCGGATGACCGCTGACGAAATCCAGCAAGAGATCGAGCGGACCCGGGAGCACCTCGGCGAGACCGTGGACGAACTGGCCGCCAAGGCGGACGTGAAGGCCCGGGCGCGGGTCAAGGCGGCCGAGGTGACGGCGCGTGCCCGGGACCGGGCGGCCGAGGTGTCCGGGCAAGTGCGGCAGAGCCAGGTGGTGCGGCGCCGCTGGCCGCTGGCGGTGGCCGCCGGCGTCCTGCTCGCCGGGACGGTGATCGTCTGGCGGTGGAAGAGGGCGTGACGGCGGCGAACCTGCGGGTCGGGCCGTGAACGTCCTGCGCAGCGTCGGGCTGTTCGCCGCCGCCGGGCTGGCCGAGATCGGCGGCGGCTACCTGGTGTGGCGGTGGCTGCGCGAGGGCGCGCCCTGGCCGGTCGGCGTGGTCGGCGCGGTCATCCTGGTCGGGTACGGGATCATCCCCACGCTCCAGCCCAGCGCCGACTTCGGCCGCGTCTACGCCGCCTACGGCGGCGTGTTCGTGATCATGAGCCTGCTCTGGGGCTGGGGGATCGACGGCCACCGGCCCGACCGCTACGACTGGCTGGGCGCCGGCATCGTCGCGCTGGGCGTCGCGGTGATCTTCTTCCCCCCGCGCCACGCCTGAACCGTCGGCCCTCGGGCGTCGCGCCGGGAGGCCGGGAAAGGTTTCTCGTGGCCGGGGGATCGCCGCGGGGACGAACGCAGCACACTGGACGGATGACGATCAGCGCTCCTGACCCGCAGGTCTCCGGCATCGCCGGCGATCCGCGCGACCCGCTGGGGCTGGCGGCCGACGCCCCGCTGCTGGCCGCCTGGCTGCACTGGATCGGCCTGGCCCGGGCCGGCAGGCTGTCGCCGATGAGCACCCCAGGGCATAAGCAGCGCCAGGACCTGGCCGGCGCCGTGGTGGCGGGCGACGCGCCGCTCTACGGCGGACTCGACTCGATCAAGCACGCCGACTACCTGCTGGCCGACGCGCAGGAACGCGCGGCGGCGCTGTGGGGCGCCGACTGGTGCCGTTTCTCGGTGGCTGGATCGACCCACGGTAACCAAACGTTCTGCCTGGCGATCGGCCAACCCGGCCAGGAGGTGATCATCACCAGGACGCTGCACCGGTCGCTGCTGCTGGGCCTGGTACTGGCGGGTCTGCGGCCGGTGTGGGTGCGGCCGGACATCGACCCCGGCTCCGGGTTGCCCGCCGCGGTCTCGGTGCAAACCGTCCGTGACGCGCTGGCCGCGCACCCCGCCGCCTGCGGCGTCATCCTCGGCGATCCGTCCTACGTCGGCACCACCGGCGACCTGGCGGGCCAGGCCCGGGCCGCGCACGAGGCCGGGGTGCCGCTGATCGTCGACGCGGCCTGGGCGGCCTATCTCGGCTTCCACCCGGACCTGCCGCCGCACGCGATCGCAGCCGGGGCCGACGCGCTGGTGACGAGCGCGCACAAGACGCTGCCCGCTTACACCCAAGGCGCGCTGTTGCTGGCCAGGACGGAGCGCTTGGACACGGCCCGGCTGAACCGGGCGTTCGAGGCCACCCACACGACCAGCCCGGCGGGCTCGATCGTGGCCAGCGTGGACGCCGCGCGCGCCCTGCTCGCCAACCACGGGCCGCGGCTGTGCGCCCGGCTCCTGCGCGGCGTGGCCGCGGCCCGTCGCCGGCTGCGCGAGGTTCCGGGGGTGGACGTCCTGGACGGCCCCGGCGTGGACCCGGCCAAGCTCGTCGTGCTGCTGGCCGGTACCGGGGCACACGGCAGCCTGGTGGAAGCCGACCTGATCGCCGCGGGCATGCCGGTGGAGATGGGCGACCGGGACCTTATCATCCCCATCCCCGCGATCGCCGACGACGAGGACCGGCTCGCTGCGTTCACCGAGGTACTGATCGCTTCCATCGAGCGCCGCCGCGGGACGCCGCGCCGCGCCGCCGCCGCGGCCGCGTGGACGGTACGCCCGCAGACCGTGCTGTCTCCCCGAGAGGCGTTCTTCGCCCGGAACGAGACCGTGACCGCAGAGCAGGCCGTCGGCCGGGTCAGCGCGGAACTGGTCGCGCCCTACCCGCCCGGGGTCCCGGTCCTGGCCCCGGGCGAGCTCATCACGGCCGACGCGGTAGCGGCGCTGCGGGAGGTGACGGCCGACGGCGGCCGGATCGCCTACGCGGCCGACCCCGCGCTGGCCACGTTCCAGGTGGTTACCGGCTGACCAGTTCCCGCTCCCGGTCGGCCGCCGCGGCGGCCGTGCCGTGCTCCTCGTGCACGTACCTGCGTCCCCGCAGCAGTGAGGCGACGGCCGCGACCAGGCACGCCGCGATGGCGAAATCGAACGCGATGTCCAGGCCGTGCTGGAACGACGCGGCGATCAGCGACGGGAAGAACGTGTGCCCGGTGAGGTAGGCGGCGTGGCTCGCGGGCAGCGTGCGAAGGGCGTTCCCGAGCAGCGTGCTGATCGGGTTGTAGCCGAGCAGCGCCGCGAACATGATCGAGACGGGCGGCAGCGCGGCCAGCCGGGCGGCATCCGCTGACGGCACCCCCTGGGCCGTCAGCCCGTGGCTGAGCGCGGCGGGCAGCGACGAGGCCAGGCCCAGGATGATCAGCGTGAAGAAGATGCCGATGGACAAGACCATGGCCGAGTTCTGGAAGGTGGCACTCATGCCCGCGCCCACGCCGCGCCGCTCCGGCGGCAGGCTGTTCATGATCCCGGCCCGGTTCGGCGAGGCGAACAGCCCCATGCCGATCCCGTTGAGCAGCAGGATCAGCGCGAACTGCCAGTACGCGAAGTCGACCGGCAGCAGTTCGAGCAGGGCGAACGAGACCGCGGCGACCACCATGCCGCCGGTGGCGAACGGACGGGCGCCGTACCGGTCGGACAGCCAACCCGACGCGGGCCCGGCGATGAGGAAGCCGACGGTGAGCGGCAGCATGGCGATGCCGGCCCAGAGCGGGGTCTGGCTGAATCCGTAGCCGTGAATCGGCAGGTAGATGCCCTGCAGCCAGATGATCAGGATGAACATCAGCCCGCCCCGGCCGAGGCCTGCCAGCAGGCTGGCCAGGTTTCCGGCGGCGAACGGCCGGATCCGGAACAGCGCGAGCCGGAACATCGGATCGGCGACCCGCGTCTCGATCACGCAGAAGATGCCGAGCACCGCCAGGCCCCCGCCGATCAGCCCGAGCACCAGCGGGCTGGTCCAGCCCATCGTGTGCCCGCCGTGGGGCTGGATGCCGTAGGTGATCCCGACCAGGACGGCGATCAGGCCCGCGCCGAACGTCACGTTGCCCCACCAGTCCAGCGCGGCCGGCCGGCGAATGCCCAGCTCCCGCAGCTTCAGGTACGACCAGATCGTGCCGAGGACGCCGAACGGGACCGAGACGAGGAAGATGTAGCGCCAGCTGATCGGGCCGAGCACGCCGCCGAGCACCAGCCCGACGAACGAGCCCGCTATCCCGGCGACCTGGTTCAGCCCGAGCGCCAGGCCGCGCTCGCGGGCCGGGAACGCGTCGGTGAGGATCGCGCTCGAGTTGGCCATGAGCATGGCCCCGCCGACGGCCTGCAGGATCCGCATCGCGATCAGCCACCAGGCGGCGGCCGTGCCGTGCATCCAGGTCACCGACAGCATCACCGAGAACGCGGCGAAGATCGCGAACCCGAGGTTGAACATCCTGACCCGGCCGAACATGTCGCCGAGCCGCCCGAAGCTGACCACCAGCACGGCCGTGACGACCAGGTACCCCATCAGCAGCCAGAGCAGCAGGGTGGTGTTGCCCGGCTGCAGCGGGTTGACGCCGATGCCCCGGAAGATGTCGGGCAGCGCGATCAGCATGATCGAGGAGTTGACGGTCGCCATCAGCATGCCGAGCGTCGTATTGGACAGCGCGACCCACTTGTAGTGGCGCCCGGGCCCGTGTGGCTCCGGCCGGGCGAGGGCTGCCTGTTCCGTACGATGCTGGGGCGTGGCCGACGGCACGATGTTCCTCCTGAACGCGGAAAGTCTGCGGAGCGCGGCGGCCTGGGCTGGCCGGCTGAACGGCTGGCCACGGGCCGCGAATCATTAGTTGCTATATAACAACTAAATATTATGCTCAGGTGTTCCCGTCCCGCCGCGATAAGCGCGCGCTCACCCGGGCCAGTACCGGCGGGCGGCAGTTCTGCCAGCGTGACGGCCCGGCGGCGGCCGAGCGTACTAGGGTGGGAACCGACGTTTGACCGGCGACCGGATGAGGAGACCCGATGCCCACCCGCACCGCACGCACCGCCTGGACCGGGACCCTGCAGCAGGGCGCAGGCCAGGTCGAGCTGGCGAGTTCCAAGATCGGCACCTACGAGGTGTCATTTCCCCGGCGAGCCGCCGAGGACGCCGGGGGATTCACCAGCCCGGAGGAGCTCATCGCGGCGGCCCACTCCGCCTGCTACGCGATGCAGCTGTCCGCGCTGATCGGCCAGGCGGGCGGCACGCCGCAGGAGCTCGACGTGCAGGCTGACGTGTCACTCGGACCGGATCCAGCGGGCGGATTCCGGCTGACCGGTATCAAGCTCACCGTGCGCGGGAAGGTCACCGGCCTAGACGACGCCCAGTTCGCCCAGGCCGCTCAGGACGCGAAGGTCGGCTGCCCGGTCAGCAAGGCGCTCACCGGGGTCGACATCAGCCTCGACGCGCAGCTCGAGCACTGATCCGGCCCCGGCTAGCCCGGGAAAGGCGATCCGGCCGGCCGATCAGGCCGCGCGCGGGACCGCCCGGTCCAGGCCGCGCAGCGCCTCGGCCGAGGTCCGGATGGACAGGTCCAGCACGGCCTCCCTGCGCCGCGGGTCCATGAGGTTGATCCCCATCGCAGCCAGGTCCCTCGGGCCCGGCGTCAGCACCGTCACGCGCTTCCCCTGCGCGCCCAGCGCTCTTGCCTGCCGGAGCACGCCGTAGGTGATCACCTGCCGGATCCGGCGTTCCATCCGCAGGTGCGGCTGACGCGGATGATCGGCGTCGGTGCTGGCCATCGGCGCGAGCACGTAGACGTCCTGCACGTCCGTGCCGTCCAGCACGCCGAGCGACGTCGTGGACCGCACGCCGCCGTCGACGTAGCGGCGGCCGCCGATGGTCGTCGGCTCGTACCAGCCCGGAATGGAGCAGGAGGCGACCACCGCGTCCGCTAGCGACGCGCGCGGCGCGGCGTCCCGCCCGAACAGCACGCGCTGCCCGGTGTCGTAGTCCACGGCGGCGATCCAGGTGTGGTCATCGACCCAGTGGGGCGGCGGCCCGCCCGGCGCGACCTGCTGGTGATGGCGCCGGTGCAGCGCGCTGACCAGGGACCGCAGCGCGGCGTGCTGGCCCCGCCCGTGCGGCAGCCAGGCGCTCGCGCCCACCCACG
>JASIGD010000396.1 GCA_030045295.1 Streptosporangiaceae bacterium | reverse complement strand
TGGCCAGCTCGAACATGGAGTAGTTGAGCGCGTGGAAGCCGGCCAGCGTGATGAACTGGAACCGGTAGCCCATCGCCGCGAGTTCCTTGCTGAACTTCGCGATGGTGGACTCGTCCAGGTTCGCGCGCCAATTGAACGACGGCGAGCAGTTGTAGGCGAGCAGCTGATCCGGGTACGCGCTTCTGATGCCCTCGGCGAACTCGCGGGCCACGTCGAGGTCGGGCGTGGACGTCTCCATCCAGAGCAGGTCGGAGTACGGCGCGTAGGCGAGCCCTCGCGCGATGCACGGCTCGATCCCGCTGCGGACCCGGTAGAAGCCCTCCGCCGTCCGGGTGCCGGTGACGAACGCCTTGTCCCTCTCGTCGATGTCCGAGGTGAGCAGCGTGGCCGAGTGCGCGTCCGTCCGCGCGATCACCAGCGTCGGCACGCCGCACACGTCGGCGGCCAGCCGGGCGGCGTTCAGCGTCTTGATGTGCTGGCTGGTCGGGACCAGGACCTTGCCGCCCAGGTGGCCGCACTTCTTCTCGGACGCAAGCTGGTCCTCCCAGTGCACGCCCGCGGCACCCGCCGCGATCATGGACTTCATCAGCTCGAACGCATTCAGCGCGCCGCCGAACCCGGCTTCGGCATCCGCGACGATGGGCGCCAGCCAGTACGGCGCGGCCGCCACGTCGCCGTCCGCCGACTCTGACCAGGTGATCTGGTCAGCGCGCAGCAGCGCGTTGTTGATCCTGCGCACTGCCTGCGGCACCGAGTTGACCGGATACAGGCTCTGGTCAGGGTAGGTCTGCGCGGCGAGGTTCGCGTCCGCCGCCACCTGCCAACCAGACAGGTAGACGGCCTTCAGCCCCGCTCTGACCTGCTGGACCGCCTGGTTCCCGGTGACCGCGCCCAGCGCCGTGACGGCATCTTCGGAGGCCAGCAGCCTGCGCAGGCGCTCGGCGCCCAGCTTGGCCAGCGTGTGCTCTTCCTGGACCGTACCGCGCAGCCGCACTACGTCCTCGGCCGAGTAGGTCCGGGCGGTGTCCTTCCAGCGGGCATCGGTCTCCCATTGCCTGCGTAGCCTGGCCGCCTGCTGGCTGATCGTGTCCACTTTCGTGCCTTCCTCGATCCTGGGTGCGGGTTCCGGGCGGGCGTTCTTCCTCAGGGTGTCCGGCCAGGCGAGGGCTGGGTAGGGCCGAAAGTCTTAAAATTATTAAATTTTTCCTAAACTCGTAAGATATAGTGAGCTTCACGATGAAAGATCGGCAAAATTTGGTCCAGTCCGATGGTATAGACCTTGTGACCTTCGGTCAACGGCTGCGGCACCTGCGCCGGGCACGCGGCCTCACGCTCACCGAGCTGGGGGAGCGGGTGGGTCGGGCGCCCTCCGCCTTGTCCCTGCTCGAGAACGGCCGCAGGGAGCCGAAGCTTTCGCTGATCGAGCAGCTGGCGTCGGCGTTGTCGGTGCCAGCGACCGAGCTGCTGAGCAGGCAGCCGCCGAGCCGGCGGGCGCAGCTCGAGATCGCGCTGGCGGATGCGCAGCAGGACCCCTCCTACCGGCGCCTGGGCCTGCCGCAACTCAAGGTCGGGGCGCGGGTGCCGACCGACGTATTGGAGCATCTGGTCGCGGTCGCGGCCGAACTGCGGACCCAGCAGTCCAAGCCCGCCGCGACTCCGGAAGAGGCCCGCGCGGCGAACGCGGCGCTGCGCGACGCCATGCGCGAGCAGGACAACTACTTCGTGGTCATCGAGCGCGAGGCGGCCGCGGCACTGCGCGCCGGCGGCTATTCGGGCGGCGCGCTGTCCCAGGGCATGCTGGTCTCGGTGGTCAGTCGCCACGGCTTCGCCGTCCGGTACATCCAGGACCTGCCCCGCTCGGTGCGGTCGCTGACGGATCTGAAGAACCGGCGGATCTACGTCAAGCAGGAACCGGTCGGCGCGCATTCGCCGCGCGCCGTGGTCCTGCAGGCGCTCGGCCACTTCCTGCTCGGTCACCAGGTACCGAAGGACTTCGCCGACTTCCTCAGGCAGCGGGTGGAAGCGAACTACTTCGCCGCCGCGGTCCTGATGCCGGAGACCGCGGCCGTGCCCGTGCTTGACGGCGCGAAGCAAGGCCGGGACCTGGCCGTCGAGGACCTGGTGGACCTGTTCTCCGTGTCGTACGAGATGGCCGCGCACCGGTTCACCAACCTCGCCACCCACCACCTGGACCTGCCCTGCCACTTCGTGAAGAACGATGCGAGCGGGATCATCTACAAGGCGTACGAGAACGACGGAGTGCTCTTTCCGGCGGACCCGTCAGGCGCGATCGAGGGGCAGCGGATGTGCCGCCAGTGGTCGGGACGGCAGGTGTTCGGCGCCGCCGGCCGCTTCTCCCCGTACTACCAATACTCCGACACCCCGTCCGGTACCTACTTCTGCGTCGCCCAGATCGACCCGCGCGCCGACCAGGGTTTCGCGATCACCCTCGGCGTGCCGTTCGACCATTCCCGCTGGTTCCGCGGCCGCGAGGCGACCGCGAGGCGGCGGTCGGCCTGCCCGGACGGCGAGTGCTGCAGCCGGCCGCCGGCCGCGCTGGCCGAACGCTGGGAAGGCAACGCCTGGCCGTCGGCCCGCGCGCACTCGCACATCCTGTCCGCCCTCCCGGCCGGCAGCTTCCCCGGCGTCGACGACGCCGACATCTACGAGTTCCTCGACCGCCACGCCCAGGACTTAGGACGGCGCTGAAGCAAGGGATCAACTCAGCGCCGTCCCAGCCCGTAACGCTAATCACACTGGTCCCAGCAGTGAAGGGGCAGGATTACCGTGGACAGTTACCTCGCGATTCCCGGGGGTTTGTGTCCACGATCTTGCCGGAGGACGGCTAGGACTCCGCCCGGACCGGCCTGATCGGCGTGCTGCCAGAATCCTGGCCCGAATCCTGGCCCGGATCAGACGATCGAGCGGATCATGCCCCCGTCGACCGCCACAGCCAGACCGGTCAGATAGGAGGCGGGAGCCGAGCAGAGGAACGTCACCAGGTTGGCCACGTCCGAAGGCTCGCCGACCCGCCCGAGCGGGATCCCCTTGGCTGCCTCGACTCTGGCCAGCTGGTCCACGTCGACGCCGGCCTGGCGG
>JASIGD010000395.1 GCA_030045295.1 Streptosporangiaceae bacterium | reverse complement strand
GACGGCGCGACCCCCGGCGCGGCCTGGCCGGCGTCGCGCCGGGTCCGCGCCTGAGCCGCCCGGGCCGCCGTGTTCGCGCGCCGGTTACTCTTCTTGTTCTTCCTCGTCCGCGGCATCGTCTTCCTTTTTCGGCTGGCAGCACATCGTCGCTGCCTGGACCGGCTGCGCGCTGGACAGACCCTTGCGCGCAGCTGATGTCTGGGTGATGTCTAGGCAAAGATCACGGGCCGGTGGTTCGGTGACCAGCGTAACCGAGGTTGCGCGAACAGCCGCGGGCCTGCCGGGCGGCAGAGCTTCTGCGGCCCGTGGCAGCCAGACATAAGCTGGCGCGCATGAAGCTGGCCGTTATCGCCGATATCCACGGAAACGACGTGGCGCTGCGCGCGGTGCTCGGTGATGCGGCCGGCCATCACGTGGACCGCTGGTGGGCGCTGGGTGACCTGGTCCTGTTCGGCCCCCGCCCCGCGGAAGTGCTCGAGCTGCTGCAGGGCCTGCCGGGTATCAGCATGCTGCGCGGGAACACCGACCGGTACGTCCTGACCGGCGAGCAGCCCGCGCCCCACGCCACCGCCGCCGACGCGGCTGGCCGCACCGACCTGGTGGAGCGCTACGCGGCGATGGCGGCCGGGATCGGCTGGACTCGCGGTGTCCTGAGCCAGGCCGGGACGCTGGAATACCTGGACGCGCTGCCGGGGCAGCTGCGGCTGCGGTTCCCCGGCGGGACCAGGGTGCTGGGCGTGCATGCCTCACCTGGCGCCGACGACGGCCCCGGCATCGACCCCGAGATCCCCGACGGGCAACTCCGCGGCCTGCTGGCCGGGTGCGGCGCCGACGTGGTTCTCGGCGGCCACACCCATTACCAGGCGGACCGCCTGGTAGGCGGCATCCGCGCCCTCAACCCGGGCAGCACCGGGCTCCCGCGTCCACCCGGCAAAGCCAGCTGGCTGCTCCTTGATGACGGCGGGGTTGGCGGCCTGACGGCCGAGTACCATACCGTGCCCTTCGACGCTGGTGCCGTGGTCCGTGATCTCCGCCGCCGACGTCACCCCAACGCCGGCTTCGTCGCGTCCATCCTCACCGGGCAGCGTGAACAACCTAGACACGCGAGCACCCCTTGACGCGCGCTCCCGGGTAGCGCGCCGGTGTGGCGGCCGACGAACCCCTGCCCGTTCGGTAAAAAGGCTCTCAAATATCGGTGATGCGAAGCCCGGCGTGTGCCTTGTACCGGCGGTTGATGGCCACCAGGTTCGCGGTCAGCGCCTCCACCTGACCGCAGTTGCGCAGGCGGCCCGCGTAGACGCCGCGCATCCCGGGAATCCGGCCGGCCAGAGCCTGCACCACGTCCGTGGCGTACCGGTCCTCGCCCAGTACCAGCACGTCCAGGTCGATGCTCTCCACCTCGGGATCCAGCAGCAGGACCGCTGACACGTGGTGGAACGCCGCCACCACCCGGCTGTCGGCGAGCAGCGCCGCGGCCTGCTCGGCCGCGCTGCCCTCGGGGACGGGTAGCGGGTAGGCGCCGTGGTGGTCGAAGCCGAGCGGGTTCACGCAGTCCACGACGATCTTGCCGGCCAGTTCCGGCGCGAGCGAGGACAGCAGCTCGGCGTGGCCCTCGTACGGGACCGCGGCGATCACGACCCTCGCCGCCCGGGCCGCATCGCGGTTGCCCATGCCCTGGACGCCGTGCCCGACCTGGCTGGCGGCAGCCCGGGCGCGTTCCTCGTTGCGGGAACCGACGATCACCGGGTGGCCGGCCTTGGCAAACCTGAAGGCCAGGCCGCGGCCCTGGTCGCCGGTACCGCCGAGGATGCCGATGACCAGGCCATGGACGGACGGGGCTTCGCGCTCAGTCATGGGGCGATCCTGCCAGATCGCCTCGCTGGCCGGACGAGTGCTCCCCCCGGGTTCCCGCGGAAGCTACCGTCAGTACGGATATGGATGCGCGTACGGACTTTTGCGGGCACCATGGATACGTGGACGCGAATCAAGTGGCCACTCTCCGTGCGCTGCTAGCTCCCACCGGTTGGATCGACCGGACCCGTGCGTTCGCCCGAGGGCTGCGGAAGGCGACGCGGGAGCCTGGCGGGCTCCTGCTGGTCGGTACGCCGGAGGAAGAGCCCTGGCACCTCACCGCTCACCTGGATGAGGAAAGCCGGCTGTCCGGGATTGAAGAGCTCATGCCGACGCTGGTGCGCTGGCGGGTTCCGGCGGGCGCGCCTGCGCACCTGCGGGTGGGCCTGGAGCGGCTGGAAGCCGCCCGGCGCGGCGAGACGCTGTTCGTGGTGACGCCGACGACCGCTCCGGTCCCGTTGCTCGAGCGGGTCAGCGACGCACGGCGGGTGGGGGCGACGATCTTCGCGCTGGACCAGGGCGATCCGGAGCTTGACGCGCTGGCCCACGAGGCGATGACGATCGCGCCGGGACCCGGGGTTCCCGGCCTGATGACGTTCGGGATAGCCCAGCACCTGGTCAGCGCCGCATGCGGCGAGCTGGGCACGGGCCGGCGCGTGGCGGACGGCGAGTTCGGCGTGGCCAGCCCGCCGCACTCCGAGAGCCCCGGTGGCCGAGCGGGCCAGCCGGGTACGCCCGGTTACCAGCGCTACCGCCCGGGCGTCCGCGGGCTGCGGGACCGGGTAGCGCACCTGCTGGACCTGGTCAGCGGGCCTAACCCGTAAACCCGGCAGGAAGCCCGGCTCAGGCGTCCAGGCTCAGGACCATGGTGGGCCGCTCGATGATGTGGTCGGGGCGCAGCGGGCGCACGGCGGTCCCGATCGCGAAGAACTCCGTGGTGTGCGAGCCCCAGGTGTGGCTATGCTGCCTCAGCTGGACGCCGACGATTCCCTCCGCGTGCAGCGCCTCAGCCTCGGCCTGCATCCGGCTCATGGCCAGCTCGCGGGCATCGTAGAGAGCCTGGGTGAACTGCTCGATCTCCACGTTCCGGCCGATGTTCCCCATCTTGGTGCCGAGTCGCTGGTGCGCGATGTGGTACACGCACGACCCCATGACCATGCCGAGCGGCGCGTAACCGGCCCGGATCAGCGTCCAGAAGTCCTGGCCGGACAGGTCCGAGGTGAACGGCTGGTTCTTGTTGTTGCGCCAGTTGTCGACCCCGCCGCCGCCCGCGCCCTCCTCGGCCTTGACCGCCGTGCCAACCGCGATGAACTCGGCGATGTCGGCGCCGAATTCCTTCATCTCCACGTCCAGCCGGACGCCGACGATCCCGTCCGCGCGCAGCGCGTCGGCCTCGGCCTCCATCCGGGTCATGGCCAGCTCGCGGGCGTGGTACATGGCCTGGGACAGCACGTCGAGCTCCTGGTTCCTGCCCCACCGGCCTACCTGTAGACCGACGTGGTAGATCGAGCTGCCGAGCACCAGGCCGAGCGGCCGGAACCCGACCTCCCG
>JASIGD010000394.1 GCA_030045295.1 Streptosporangiaceae bacterium | reverse complement strand
CTACGACCGGGACTACGCCCCCGCGGCGGAACGAGCGGCGGCCTGGGCCGAACACCTGGCCGCCTGGCCGCGGGTGGTGGACGCGGCCCTCGAGTCCCTCGACCAGGTCAGTGCGCCGGTCGCAGAGTCCCTGCTCGCCCCAGCCCGGGGACTGGCGGCCGGGATCAGTACCGGGGGCTTCGGCGGCCACGCGGACGAGGCAGTACGCCATGCGGACGAGGCGGTACGCGAGGCCGCGCTGGCTGCGCACGCACGCCTGGTTGCCCACTTGGAGCGGACCGCGGCTGAGGGTGACCCGGATCCGGCGCTCGGCGGGCCGGCGCTCGCCGCGCTGATGAGCAGCGCCGAGGCCATGCCGGTCGACCTGGGCCGGCTGGCCGAGCAAGCTGACGCCGAGCGCGAGCGGCTGCACGCCCTGCTGACCGATGGATGCGCGCGCGTTGCGCCGGGCCGGCCGGCTCTGCAGGTGGCCCGGGAGCTGGTCCGCGAGCACCCGGACGCGGCGGGAGTGATCGACGCGGCCAGGATCTGGGCGCAGCGCGTCATTGAGTTCACGCGTGAACGTGACCTGGTCCCCTACCACGACGGCACCTGCCTGGTGGGCCTCGCGCCCGAATCGCGGCGGTGGGCGATGGCCATGATGACCCCGGCCGCGCCCGGTGAGCCGGAAGGTCCCTCGTGGTTCCACATCACCCCGCCGGAGGAATCCTGGCCGCAGCGCGAGAAAGAGGAGTGGCTGGAGGTATTCAGCGATACGACGTTGCCCGGCATCGCCGTGCACGAGGTCGCACCCGGGCACTTCTCCCACGGCCGCGCGCTGCGCCGGGTGACCTCCGACGTCCGGCGTACCGTGCAGTCGGCCGCGTTCGTCGAGGGCTGGGCGCACTACGCCGAGGAGCTTTGCGTGCAGGAGGGCTTCGGCGCCGACGATCCGCGGATCGTGATCGGCGTCTGGCTGGAGGCTCTGGTCCGGGTGACCAGGCTGGCCTGTGCCATCGGCGTGCACACCGCCGGCATGACGGTCGTGGAGGCGGCCCGCCGGTTCGAGGCGCACACCCACCTGTCCGGTCCCGCCGCGCTGTCCGAGGCCCGGCGGGCCGCCTTCGACCCGACCTACGGCCGGTACACCTGGGGCAAGCTCGAGATCCTCAAGCTGCGCGAACGGGCTAGGAAGGAGTGGGGCACCGGCTTCTCGCTGCAGCGTTTCCACAAGGCTCTGCTGGACCTCGGGTCGCCGTCCGTGGGCCTGCTCGGCACGGCCCTGGGGGGACGGGGGGACGGGTCCCTCCGTCCCCCCGGGCCGACAGAGTAGCCTGGGCGTATGCGCAGACTGAGGTCGGTCCTCGGCATCGGGTGCGCCGCGCTGCTGACGGCGCTCGCGGTGACCGGGTGCGCGGCGGCTGACGCCGCGTCGTCGATCAACGTCAACAGCGCCTACGTGCCGCAGCCGACGACACCGGGGACCACGGTCGCGTACCTGGACATCCGCAACACTGGCGACCACGCGGATCGCCTGGTCGCGGTGCATACCAGCGTGGGCGGGACGGTCCAGATGCGCGCCCCGGTCGCGCGGCGTGCGGGCACGCTGACCATGCGGACGGTGGCCGAGATACCCATTCCGGCCGACTCGATGGTGCAGCTCAACCCGGACAGCTACCAGTTGCTGATCACGGGCGCGGGTCCCATGCATGACGGCAAGGACATCATGCTGCGGCTCACCTTCGCGAACGCCGGCACGATCACGATCATCGCCATGGTGACCGATCCCGAGTCCGGCGGCAGCAGCTACTTCCTCAACTGAGCCGGCTGCCGGCCAGCCTGGCCACGCCGCCCACGGTAGGTCCGTTCAGCGGTGTCCGGTCCGTGTTGGGGTCCGGCCGCCACTCCGGCAGGCTGACCACGCCCGGCTCGATCAGGTCGAAGCCGTCGAACAGGTTCATGATCTGCGCCCGGGACCTGAGCGTGAAGGGCATCCGCGCGCCCGCGTAAGTCTGGGTGGCCTCGGCGAGCATCCCGGGATCGGCGCCGTCGGAGGTGCCGAGCGAGATGGCCAGGTAACTGCCGGGCACCATCCGCTCGCGGAATCGGGCGATGATCCCCGCCGCGTCTTCGCCCTGGCTGATGAAGTGCAGCACGCTCAGCAGCAGCACCGCGACCGGCCGACTGAAATCAAGGCAGGTGGCGAGCGCTTCGTGGCCGAGTACCGCGTCCGGGTCCCTGACATCGGCCCGGATGGTTATCACGCCGTCTCGCGTCGCGAGCAGGGCGTCGTTGTGCGCGACGACGATCGGGTCGTGGTCGACGTATACGACGCGCGCCCCGGGGATGATCTCCCGCGCGACCTCGTGGACGCTCGGCGAGGTAGGCAGGCCGCTACCCAGGTCGAGGTACTGCGAGATGCCTTGCTCAGCCAGGAAGCGCACCGCGCGCAAGAGGAAACCCCGGTTGGCCAGCGACAGCCGCCTCGGGTCGAGCCGGGATTGCATCAGCTTGTCTGCCGCCGCCCGGTCCACGGCGAAATTGTCCTTGCCGAAGAGCAGGTAGTCGTAGATCCTGGCGATGCTCGGCCGGGTGACGTCGACACCCTCCGGGACGCGCGGTTCGTACTTCTTGGTCGCCATGCCCTCTGCTAAGCCCGCCCTTCGCCGCAACCGTTTGTAGCCACCGTATAACATTCCGCGGCGCCTCCGCACGGCCCGGGTGACGCGCGTTCTACGCGGTGACCTGAGCGGTGGCCGGGGTCCCGCGGGTCAGCGGCAACCGGGCCCGGGTGTCGTCGTCTCGCGGCGTGTAGACGACGATTCGCGCTTCCGGCATGTCCGGGACGTCGAGTTCGCTGACGGTCAAGGTGAGCGACCCGGCGCGCGGATGCAGGTAGGTAAGCGCGCGCGGCTCCGCATCAGCGACTTCGTGCCGCGCCCACAGTTCGGCGAACTCGCGGCTCATGCTGGCCAGGCGGCGGATGTCCTCTTCCCAGTCCGGGTCGCCGACATGCAGGCCGTACGCGGAACGCAACCGCGCCACCATGTAGCGGACGTGCCTGTCGTAATCGGGGAACTTGGCGCGGGCGCTGGGCTCGGTCACGCAGCACCACAGCGTGTTCTTATGGACGCACGGCATCGTGTGCCATTCCCAGAACAGTTCCTCGGAGGCTTGGTTCGACAGCAGGACGTCAAACCGGCTGTTGATCAGGCTCGCCGGCAGCGGCTCCAGCGAATACACGATCTCCCGGATGGCGTCGGGCACTGACGTGCGAGCGCAGCCCTTTCGCAGCGGCGTCGCTTCGGCCAGCCGGTACAAATGCTCCCGCCCGGCCCGGTCGAGGCGGAGCGTGCGGGCCACCGCGTCCAGCACCTGGGTGCTGGCGTTGATCTGGCGGCCCTGCTCCAGCCAGGTGTACCAGGTAACGCCGACCCCGGCGAGCAGCGCGACTTCCTCACGGCGCAGTCCCGGCGTGCGCCGTCGCGAGCCGGGCGGCATGCCGAAGTCCGCGGGGCTCAGCCGCGCCCGCCTGGCCTTCAGGAACTTGCCGAGCTCAGCCCGGCGCCGCTCGCCCGCTCGCCGCGCGGCCAGTTCGCTTGCTCCGTAATCCGCGGTTCTGTAGGCCGTTGCTTCGTACGTAACCAAGAGCTTTCCCAATCGCCCAACTGCCCCGATCCAACCTAGCGGTGACCACTGACATTTCCGGAAGGGTTTTACGGGTTCGGGTGCACGTCAACCGCGGTCAAAGGGCGACAGGTCCGGTCGCGACCTGCCCAGGCGCAGCCGACTCGAGGCACGCACCGGCGTCCGTTCGGGACAAAATAGTGATAGCCGGGTAGTCGTAACACCAGGATCAGCAGGCTCTCTGCATGTCGGCGGGAGCGGGCGCAGCCTGGTGTCATGACTACGACTACCGATCGGTCGGTGCGGGATCCGGCGGCCGCCGCGCGGGGCCGCTGGCCGATGCTCATCGTGCTGCTGGCCGGGCAGTTCATGGCGCTGCTCGACGTCACGATCGTGAACGTCGCGATGCCCACGATCGGCCGGTCCGAGCACGCGTCCGGAGCCGAGCTCCAGCTCGTCGTGGCCGGTTACACGGTGAGCTACGCGATGCTGCTGATCACCGGGGCGCGGATGGGAGACCTCTACGGGCGCAGGCGGATGTTCATGGCCGGGGTCGCCGTGTTCACGCTCGCCTCGCTGATCTGCGGAATCGCGCCCACGATCGAGATTCTCATCGCCGCCAGGTTCGTCCAGGGCGCGGGGGCGGCGGCGATGATGCCGCAGATCATGAGCGTCATCCAGGTGCGGTTCGACGGCGCCGCCCGGGCGCGGGCGCTGAGCGCGTACACGGCCGTGCTGTCCTCGGGGTTCGTCGCCGGGCAGGTCATCGGCGGCGTGCTGGTGACGGCGAACCTGTTCGGCGAGGCCTGGCGGCCCGTGTTCCTGGTCAACGTGCCGATCGGGCTGGCGGTGCTGGCCCTGGTGCCCCGGGTAGTGCCGCGCGATTCACCCACGGGCGGCCGGCAGCTGGACCTGGCCGGCCTGGCCATCGCGGTACCCGCGGTGTTCCTGGTGGTGCTGCCGCTGATGCTCGGCCACCAGGAGCGCTGGCCCGCGTGGGTGTTCGGGTGCATCGCCCTGGGCCTCATCCTGGCCGGCGTCTTCGTCGCCGTGGAACGGCGGATCGCGGGCCGGGGCGGGGACCCGCTGCTGAACCTGGAGGTGCTGCGCGCCCCCGGACTGGTGCCCGGCCTGGCCGCGGTGGCCGTGCTGATGATCACCTACGGCGGTTTCCTGTTCAGCTTCGCGCTGCACCTGCAGGCGGGGCTGGGGGACAGCGCGCTGCGCGCGGGGCTGACCTTCGCGCCGTGCGCGCTGGTGTTCGGGGTGTGCGGGTACTTCTGGCGGCGGCTCCCGGGCCGGTCGCATCACCTGCTCGCCCCGCTCGGCTGCCTGGTCGCGGTGGGCGGTTACCTGGCCGTCGCGCAAGTCCTGCGCTCCGGCGGCCAGGGCGGCTGGCACCTGCAGGTGGCGCTGGTCGTGACCGGCGCGGCGCTCGCGCTGGGTTTCAGCCCTCTGGTCACGCACGCGCTGGTGCGGGTGCCGCTGCACCAGGCGGCCGACGCGAGCGGGCTGCTCACCACCACGATCCAGCTCGGGCAGGCGGTGGGGGTCGCGACGTTCGGCAGCCTGTTCCTCACGCTGGACGGGGACGGCGGGGGCACGGTACCGGCGGTCTCCGGGCACGCGCTGGGGGTCACGCTGGAGTGGCTGGCCGCGGCGATGGTGCTCGGCGTAGTAGCGGGGATTCCGCTGGCCCGGACGGTGGCGGCGGCCCGGCGGTCGGCTGCGATGGGCGGGTAAGCAGGCGCTGATCGGCGAGACTGTGGTCGTGGCCGACCACTATTCCGACGGGACTTACCGGTGGTGGCACCTGTCGCGGCCCTCGCCCGAGCTCGTCTCGGCGCTCGAGGATGCCTGGCTGCCCCGCAGCGGTCGCGCCGTGGACGTGGGTTGCGGCCTGGGCAGCGAGGCCGGATACCTCGCCTCGGCCGGCTGGCAGGTGGCCGGCGTCGACCTGTCCGAGGCGGCCGTGGCCCGGGCGGCAGCCGAGCATGACGGTCCGGCGCTGCTGCGAGCGGACGTACGCCAGCTGCCGTTCGGCCGCCATAGCGTGGACGCCGCCTTGGACCGGGGCTGCTTTCACTACCTTGCGGCCGGCGACCGCTCGCGGTACGCCGACGAGCTCGGCCGTGTCCTGCGGCCGGGCGGAAAACTGCTGCTAAGAGCCAGCCTGCGGGCGGCGGGCGTGCGCAACGACATCGACGAAGCGGTCATCCGCGACACGTTCGCCGGCTGGCAGATCGAGCACATGCAGCGAGCCGCGGTGCCGAGCGACACGCGCATGCTCGACGCCCTGGTCGTACGCCTGTCCACGGCACCTTCGGGACACCGGAGGGCTGAGGATTACCCGTAGCCGGGGATGCGGGTCATGTGGACGGCGCTGGCGGCTCTGCCTGGTCGCCGTGGATGACCAGCACGGGGCACGGGGCGTGCTCGGCCACGTTCGCGCTGACCGAGCCGAGCAGGAGCCCGGCGAAACCCCCGTGCCCGCGGCTGCCGACAACCAGCATGACCGCGCCCTGGCTGACGTCGAGCAGGACTTTGGCCGCGCCGCCCTCGAGCACCTGCCGCTGCAACCCGGCCGGCGGGTAGTCGCCGAAGACGGCCCGCACGCTGTCGTCCAGAACGTGCCGCATGTCCCCCGCCGGGTCCCAATCTGGCAGTACGGCCGACCACCCGTAGGCGGCCGGGAATTCCCAGGCGGTTACCGCGTCAACCCGCGCGCCGAATACCGCGGCGAGCCGGGCGCCCCATCGCAGGGCCTGCAGGGAATGCCCTGATCCGTCGACGCCGACGACGATCCGGGCCTCGCCGCTACCGGGTTCTGCAGTCATCGTCCGCTCCTAGCCTCGATGATTCGCAGGTCGGAGCCTACCGCCCGGCCGGGCCGCGCGTACCGCGTTCGGCATCCGCCCGCACGCTGGCTCGGCCACTGCCATAGCCTGGCCACCAACGCAGTCTGCTGACGGAGGGTGGAGACGTTGGACGCACCTGAGATCACCGCCGATGACCATGTGCTCGGTCCGCCCGATTCGCCTGTCACCGTCCTCGAGTACGGCGATTACCAGTGCCCGTTCTGCCGGGGGGCGGCACGGGACGTGCACGAAATGCTCGATCGTTATCCCGGCACGGTCCGGTTCGTGTTCCGGAACTTCCCCATCCCGCAGCTTCACCCGCAGGCGGAGCAGGCCGCCGAGGCCGCCGAGGCGGCCGCGGCCCAGGGGAAGTTCTGGGGCATGTACGAGCTCTTGCTGCAGCCAGCATCCCAACTCGACCTCGGCTCGCTGGTTGGCTACGCCGAGCGCCTGGCCCTGGACCTTGACCGGTTCCGGGCCGAAGTCACGGGGAACGCCCACGCCGCCAAGATCCAGCGTGACGTGCAAGAAGGCGTCCGTGATGGCGTGAACGCCACCCCCAAGTTCTACGTCGATGGTCAGCGCATCGACGGCAAGCTTCCGCTGGAGGGCGTTGAGGACGCCATCCGGGCCGCGGTGAGAGTCGCGGCCGCAGGCTGACGCGTCGGGTCGCTTGGGCGCCGTCTGCCCGGCCTTCAGTTCGGAGTGGCCGGCGTCAGCTCACGCCGGCTGATCGCATTCTGCAGATCCGACTTCCTCGGCGGCGGCGGAGCGGTCTGCACGGCCAGCGCCACGAGGTCGGTGTACGCGTCCTGGCGCAGCCGTTTCAGCAGAGCCTGCGCTGAATTCTTCAGCGTGCCGGTCAGACCGGCCAGCGAGAGCCCCGCGGCGGCCAGGATTCCGGCCAGGGTCTTTTCCCATGGCTTTCCCCTCCGTGAAAAAGGCCGGCGGGAACATGATCAGGCCTGGGCGGTCACCTTGGCTGGTGTCTTAGCCAAAGCCGCCGGGCGGGCACGACGCGCTGGCGAAGCGGGCCTTTCGGCTTGCTGTCCGATGTCTCGCGATATATCGTGGAGGCACGCGGATTCCGCGCTCTGCTACGGAGGGCACGATGGCAACAGGATTCAACGTGCGTGTCGGGGACGCCGACCGTGATGCGGTCGCTGCCCAGCTGCGTGAGCACTACGCCGATGGCCGGCTGACGTTCGATGAGCTCAACGAACGCCTCGACCAGACGTTCGCGGCCAAGACCAGTGCCGACCTGACCACGGTGCTGCGCGACCTGCCCCCCGCCGCGCGGCCGGTCGGCGGGGTGCCGCCCGGGAGCGTCGGCAACACCGCGTGGCAGGGGCCGTCCTGGCCAGCGTCGGCCCGGCCCGGGGGGTCCGGCTGGGATTCCGGCACCGGGAACAGCCGGCAGGGCAGGCCGTCAGGTGCCTTCGCGCCGCTGATGGGCCTGGTGTGGGTGTTCGTGATCCTGGGCGCCGTCATGCTGTTCGGCAGCGGCGGGGACAGGCCGCTGGCCATTGTGCTGATCATCGCGGCGCTCGCGTTCATCAGACGGTTGTTCGGGTTCGGGGCGCGGCGCAGGGGCAACGGCGGCCAGAGGGGTCCGAAAGGCCCGCGAGGACCCAGGGGACCCAGGGGCCCGCGCTTCTGAGGGGGCCCGCTGCCTTGGCCGGCGGGCGCGCCCCCGGCTCTGGTCGGCGGACCGCCACTGAATCTGCGCTACCTGGGTTCCGCGCCGGGCCGTGCCGACTTATGGTTGAAAAGAGGCAAGTCGGCTTGGCGAACCCGGAAACCCGATGACGAGGCGATACGACGTCCGAAGTGGAATGCTAGAACAGGATCCCGACGCGGGGCAACCGCGTGAGCAGCTGGTACCGGGATGGCGCGTGCCCGGGCACAGCCGGTACGACTACGATCTGCGGATCGGGGACGCAGAGCGCGACGCGGCGATGGTCCAACTGCGCGAGCACTTCGCAGCCGGCCGCCTGACCTTCGACGAGCTGACCGAGCGCATCGACCTCGCGCTCGCCGCGAAGACCCAGGGCCAGATCGATCGCCTGATGGCTGACTTGCCCCGGCCGCTCAAGGCCGACCGCACCGAGTCGGCCCGGTCGGAGTCCGACCCGGACGCGGGCCGTTTCCTGGTCTTCGCGCTGCTGCTGTTCGCGCTGGCTACCTGGATACTGATCATGGCCTGGATGTCTCGTCACGCCTACTGGCCCGGGCCGGGCCAGTTCCCGGGCCCTCCGGGACGGCCTTAGCCGGTCAGGCGCTGGTCAGGGCGCGCAGCGGCACAACCAGGTAGCGGAAATCGGGCGCCGACTCGTCGCCGGCTTTTACGCTGCCGGTGATCAGGGCTGGCTTGGTGGGGCTGGTGAACTGCAGGCGGATGCGTCCCTCGTCGGGGGCTGATGGCCCGTCCCGTTCGGCCTTCTCGGAACCCTGGGCGCCCTGGGAGCTCTGGGCGGGGGCGGCGAGGCCGTTGGCCGCGATGAGGGCAGCACCGAGCCCGTCGAGCAGGTAGTGCGGGCTGAACGCGATCGCGGACTCGTCACCGGAAAAGTCGGCCGCTACGATCTCCCTGGCCCGGGCCTGGCCCTTGGTGCCGGCCTCGATGATGACCTTCCCCGGCCCGAACGACAGCCGCACCGAGCTTCCCCGCTCGGCCACGAGTGCGACCCGCCTGACCGCCTCGGCCAGCGGACCCGCCGGCATGTCCCCGCAGCTGCCGAAGTCCGCGGGAAACTTCGAGCTGTACTTGATGTACTCCCCCGCGATGAGGCGCGTGGTGAGCCGGCGCCCCCCGGCCTCGAAGCCGATCATCGCGTCGGCTGCGCGCAGCGCGCCGGCGCGGTCACCCTCGGCGGTCCCGGCTCCGCCGGACCCGCCCGCCTCGCGCGTCATGATCCGGACGGGGACGCCGGGCACCATCATCCGGGCCGCGTCGGCCAGTGTCCTGGCCGGGACGAGGAGCGTGCCGGTGCCCGCGGCGCGGGCAGGACTCCAGGCGAGTTCCCGGATGGCCAGCCGATACCTGTCGGTCGCGACCAGCGTGATGCTGTCCCCCTCGATCTCGACATTCACCCCGGTGATAATGGGCAGCGTGTCATCCCGGCTTGCCGCGGGGGTGACCTGGCTGATCGCCGTGGCGAACACGCCGCCGTCGACGGTGCCGGCCAGCCGGGGCAGGTCGGGCAGCTGCGGATACTCCGCGATGGGCAGCGTCACCAGGCTGAACGACGCCGCGCCGCACGTCAAGGTCACGTCATCTGCGTCGTCGACCTCGATGGGAAGACCCGGCAGGCTGCGGGTGATCTCGGCCAGCAGCCTGCCGGGAACGAGCACGGTCCCCGGCTCGGCCACGTCCGCGTCCACCGCGATCCTGGCCGATACCTCGTAATCGAAGCAGCAGAGGGTCAGCCCGTCGGGTGCCGCCTCGAGCAGCAGCCCGGACAGGACCGGGAGCACGGGCCGGGACGGCAGCGAGCGCGCTACCCAGGCCACCGCCTCAGCCAGCGCGTCGCGCTCCACCACGAACCGCATTCCTGCCGCCTCCCTTCGCGGGTACCTTCACACGCATACTCGCACGAGGCACTGACATTTCCAGGGGACCAGGCGCTTAGGGACCGGGCGCTTAGGGTCCGGGCTCGGGACCCAGGGCTCGGGCCGGCTGGCCGCGCGGTCACCGGCGGGCGGGTCGGCCCGGGGTTCGGCAGGACTGGGTGACCGGGCCGGGGTTCGGCCGGGACTAGCGGATCAGGCCGGGGGGCGCGGCGTCGAGGGTGGCCTGGATCGCCTTCGCCAGGGCGAGGGCCGATTCCGCGGTGAGTTCCACCGCGACGCGCGCCGACGGGCCGGCCTCCGGGTCAAGGAAGTCAATGTTCAGGGTGTGCTCCGCCTGCGCGTGCACCGGGTGGTCGAAGTACACGCTCGCGTCGGTCACCTTGAACCAGCCGGCCGGGCCTTTCCCGCTGCCGCTGATCGATACGTTTTCCGTCAGGTACGTGCACATGGCGACTCCTCTCCCAGTCAGGACGATAACAGGCAGCGCCCGGCCGCGCTCGGGGTCCTCCGGCCCGGCCGCCGCGCCGGCCAGCGTCGGACCCGGGCGACGGCGGTGACAGACTTTCTCGCATGGCTTACGTCGCCGCTGATGACCGTTACGACAAGCTCCGCTACCGCCGTTGCGGGCGCAGCGGGGTGCTGCTGCCGGAGATATCGCTCGGACTGTGGCAGAACTTCGGTGATGGCAAGCCGATCGAGGATCAGCGTGCGATCCTGCGCCGCGCGTTCGACCTAGGTGTCACGCACTTCGACCTGGCCAACAACTACGGGCCTCCGTACGGCAGCGCGGAAATCAACTTCGGCCGGATCCTGCGGGAGGACCTTCGGCCGTACCGAGACGAGCTGATCATCTCCACCAAGGCCGGCTACGACATGTGGCCAGGCCCCTATGGCGACCACGGCTCCCGTAAGTACCTGCTGGCCAGCCTCGACCAGTCACTGCGCCGGATGGGCCTGGAATACGTCGACATCTTCTACTCGCACCGCTTTGATCCCGATACCCCGCTCGAGGAGACGATGGGCGCGCTGCATACCGCGGTTCAGTCTGGCAAGGCGCTCTACGCGGGTATCTCTTCTTATTCTGCCGAACGAACGGTGGATGCCGTGTCCCTGCTCCGTCGTATGGGCACGCCATTGCTCATCCACCAGCCGTCTTACTCGATGCTCAATCGCTGGATCGAGGGCGGCCTGCTTGACGTGCTCGGCCGCGAAGGCGTGGGCTGCATCGCGTTCTCGCCGCTGGCCCAGGGCGTGCTCACCGGCAAGTACCTCGACGGCGTGCCGACCGGCTCGCGGGGCAGCCTGAACGGGTCGCTGTCCTCGGACCAGATATCGCCCCGGACGCTGGCGCACGTCCGCGCGCTGGCCGGGATCGCCGCGGCCCGCGGCCAGACCCTGGCGCAGATGGCACTGTCCTGGGTGCTGCGTGATCCGCGAGTGACGTCGGCGCTGATCGGCGCCAGCAGCGTCGCGCAGCTGGAGGAGAACCTGGCCGCGGCCGACCACACCGAGTTCACCGAGGACGAGCTGGCCGACATCGACCGCGACGCGGTGGACGCCGGCATCAACATCTGGGCCGCTTCCAGCGCCCACTAACCGCCGCGGCACCGGCCCGGCGGGAAGAGGGCTCCGGCCGGGCGCGGCCAGACGCTGCGGCGGCTGTCGAGTTATTTATCCGATGCCGAACTGGTGTGCCTGGCGGTGCACAGGCGACCGCGCCCCGGCTGGCCGCGCCTGGCTCGACCGCGCGCCGCGTGGCCGCAACGAGACCGGCAACGGCGGCGCCGCCACGACGAGCACTGATCACCGGGACGGGGCGACGCGCACGGCGAGCATGAGGTATCCGCCGAGCACGACCGCGGAGACGGCCAGCTGAGCGGCGAAGGTGCTGCCGTGGACCTGCCCGGCGAGGATGGCCCTCAGCGTCGGGTAGGCGCCGGCCAGGCCGAGCAACACGCTGCCCGCCCGGGTAATCAGCCAGGGCGGCGCGGTCCCCACCGGCGTGTCGGGTCCCTGGTCGGCCGGGTTGATCGGCGCGGTCCGGGCGATCCGCAGCGCGGCCGCCGCCACTCCGGCCCCGGCGGCCAGCCCCGACAGTGGCCACAGCCAGCCGTCCAGCGGCCGCCCGGGCAGGTCCCCGGTAAGGACGAGCAGCGTGAGCGCGACGGTCAGCCAGGCGGAGCTGAGCAGCGCGGGCAGCGCGGCACGGGCGGCGAGGCCCGTCCCGGAGTCCACGCCGAGCAGCCGGCGCAGCGTCGGGTCGTTAGTGTCACGCCGGGTGGCGGTAGTGCCCTGGGTGCCCGCCGCGACCGCCCCGGCCAGCAGCACCGCCGCCGTGGTCCAGCCGTGCGCGCGTCCGGTGAAGGCCGCGCCGGCCAGCGCGGGGGCCAG
>JASIGD010000393.1 GCA_030045295.1 Streptosporangiaceae bacterium | reverse complement strand
GCGGCGGCGGTCATCGTGGCCGCCGCGGTGACCGTCCCGCAGGTGGTGAACCTGCCGCTGCTGAACCCCTCGACCTCGGGCGCTCCGGCCGGGCACTCGTCGTCGCCCTCCCCGACCGCGAGTACCTCGTCGCCGGCCACGTCGTCGCGGTCCTCGACGGCCCTGCCGCCCGTGCCGAGTAACTTTCGCCCCAGCTCGGTCACTTTCGTCGGCACCGATACCGGCTTCGTGATCGGCCAGGCCGCGGCGCCCGGCCACTGCGCCACCCAGTACTGCACCTCGGTGGCGCGCACCGACAACGCGGGGAAGACCTGGAGCGGAGTGCCCGCGCCGCTGGTCGGCGCGCCGGACGGCGCCACCGGGGCGAGCCAGATCCGGTTCCTCAACACCGAGGACGGGTGGGCGTTCGGGCCGGAGCTGTTCGCGACGCACGACGGAGGCCACACCTGGACGCAGGTGGCTACCTCCGGGCTGCGGGTCACCGATCTGGAGACGGTGGGCGACCGCGCGTTCGCGCTGTTCGCGTCCTGCGCCGGCGGCGGGCCGGAATTCGCCGCGCAGTGCGCGAGCTTCACGCTCTACTCCTCCCCCGCGGCGACCGACGACTGGGCGCCGGTAGGCTCGTCGACCTCGGGCCTGGCCGGCGCGGCGGCCTCGTTGGTGCTCACCGGGACCCGCGGCTACCTGCTCGCGCCGGACGGGATGGTTTACGCCGGGCCGGTCAGCGGCGCGGCCTGGCAGCCGGTGGCGCGCGTGCCGTGCTCGGTCGGGTCCGCGCAGCCGGACGGGCAGCCGGCGGGGGCGCAGCTCGCCGCGGCGAGCGCTGCGGAGCTGGTCTTCGCCTGCACGCCGCCCGCCGTCCCCGGCGGGGCGCAGAAGAAGCTGGTCTTCACCTCGGCGAACGGGGGGGCCAGCTGGCAGCCGACCGTCGCGGCGCCCGGCGCGGGGACCGCCACCTCGCTGGCCGCCAGCCCGGCCGGCACCGTCGTGCTCGGCACGGCCGCGGGCATCGACGTGCTGCCCGCGGGCAGCACCGCGTGGCAGCGGGCCACGGTGACGAGGGCTCCGGTCGGCGGGTTCGGCTTTGTGGGCATGACCACCGGCGAGCAGGGCGTGGCGCTGGCCGCCAATCCCGCGGCCGGCACGGTCTGGTTCACCTTCGACGGCGGGCAGAGCTGGCAGCCCTCCCCGGTCCGCGGTTCCTAGGTCCTCAGGAGTCCGGCGAGTCCTCGGGGATGAAATCGCCGGCGGTCAGCCGCAGCTCGCGGAGCAGGTCGAACATCTCCTTCAGCTGCCCGGGTTCGTACCCGCCGAGCCCGAACTCCGCGGCCATCAGGTCCCGGGTGGCCCGCTCCACCACGGCGCGGCCCTCGGCGGTGATCTCGGCCAGCCGGCCGCGGCCGTCGGCGGGGTTCGGGCGGCGGATCACCATGTGCTGCCGCTCCAGGCGGCTGATGATGTTCGTGACGCTGGTCGGGTGCACCATCAGTCGCTCGCCGATCACCCGCAACGGCAGCGCGCCGCGCCGGCTGAAGGTGAGCAGCACCAGCGCCTCGTAGCGGGCGAACGTCAGCTCGTACGGCTTCAAGAGCGCGTCCAGTTCGCCCAGCAGGATCTGCTGGGCGCGCATGATCGAGGTGACGGCGGCCATCGACGGCGACGGGCCGAACCTGACCTCCCAGATCCGGGCCGCCCGGTCGATGGGATCAAACGGCAGCTCAAGCGGCTTACCCACGAGTACAACCGTATTCTTTGTGCTCGCCGGGTGGGACATAACCACATCGTTGGCCCCGTGTAGTGGTCATAACCACATCGTTGGCCCCCTGATGTGGTTGACGCGGCAGGCTGTTAAGTCCTTCTGCTGGGCGAGCACTTCCTCGGCCGCCTGGAAGGGGTCCAGGGTGCCGTCGGCGACCTGGGCCGCCAGCTCGTCCACGCCGCTCGTGGTCAGCCGGGCGCGCAGGGTGGCAAAGGCCAGCGCGGTGATCTCCTCGCGTGCCCGCGCGTGCCTGCGCCGCTTCAGTTCCCCGCTGGAACCGAGCCAGGACCAGTGCTCGTCCAGGCGCCTGGTCAGTTCGGCGATCCCCGCGTCCTGCGGACCGCTGGTCGCGACGGTGGTGATGATAGGCGGCTTCCAGTCGCCCGGTCCGCGCGGCGCGAGCGCCACCGTGTTGCGGATGTCCCGGACCACCTGCTGGGCGTCCGGCTTGTCCGCCTTGTTGACGACGTAGAGGTCGGCGATCTCGAGCAGGCCGGCCTTGGCCGCCTGGATGGCGTCTCCCATGCCCGGCGCGAGCAGCACCACCACCGAATCGGCGAGCGAGGCGATCGCGACTTCGGCCTGGCCCACCCCGACCGTTTCGATGATGATCAGCTCGAAGCCGGCCGCGTCAAGCACCCGGATGGCCTGCGGCGCCGCGGCCGCCAGTCCGCCGAGGTGGCCGCGGCTGGCCATCGACCTGATGAACACCTGCTCGTCGGTGGCGTGCTCCTGCATCCGGATCCGGTCGCCCAGCAGGGCGCCTCCGGTGAACGGCGAGCTGGGGTCGATGGCCAGCACGCCCACGCGGCGCCCGGCGGCCCGGAAGGCGCCGACGAGGGCGCCGGTCACGGTCGACTTCCCGACGCCGGGCGCGCCGGTCAGCCCGATGATCCGGGCCGCGCCGGTACGGGGCAGAAGATCTTTTATGACCGAACGGACGCGTGGTGATCCGTCTTCGACCAGCGAGATCAGCCGGGCGAGGGCGCGCACGTCCCCGGCCCGGGCGCGGCCCAGGTCGGCGGTCGCGGCCC
>JASIGD010000392.1 GCA_030045295.1 Streptosporangiaceae bacterium | reverse complement strand
TCAAGGTGATCGGCGACGCCGAACCGCAGGGGCTGTGCGGCTCTGGCCTGGTCGACGCGGTGACCGGGCTGGTCAGGGTCGGCCTGCTCGATTCCTCCGGCCGGTTCGTCAGCGAGGACGAGGCGCAGGCCAAGACCCCCGGCCTGGCCGGCCGGCTTACCACGATCGGCCAGGAGCGGGTGTTCGTGCTGCACTGGCGGGGCGCCGCCGAGGACAGCATCTACCTGTCCCAGCGCGACGTCCGCGAGCTGCAGTTCGCCAAGGCGGCGATCGCGACCGGCTGGCGGATCCTGCTCGAGGAGGCGGGCCTGGCCGAGGACGACGTCAAGCAGGTGCTGCTGGCCGGGTCGTTCGGCAGCTACCTCTCCCCGGCCAGCGCGATCAGGATCGGCCTGGTCCCCAAGGTCCCCGTCCAGCGCGTGGTATCGGCCGGCAACGTGGCCGGCGAGGGCGCGAAGATGGCGCTGCTCAGCCTGCGCGAGCGGGCGGGCGGCCTGGCGCTGCTGGAGGAGGTGAGGTATGTCGAGCTCTCCGACCGCGCCGACTTCAACGACCGCTTCGTCGATCAGCTGCCGTTCCCCCCGGGGGGCTAGGGGGGTCGTCCCCCCCGGCGGGCAGCAAGTTGAGATCCTCGCCTGCGGCGCGCTGGCCGGGCACGTCCGCGAGATCGCGGCCCGCCGCGGCTGGCCGGTCACCGTACGGTCCCTGCCCGCCCTGCTGCACAACCGGCCGCAGAAAATCTCTTTTCTGGCCGAACGGTACGTGGTATCAGCCCTGGGCTCGGGGCGCACGGTCGTCCTGGCGTACGCCGACTGCGGCACCTACGGCGCGCTGGACCAGCTGTGCGCCAGGTACGGCGTGCGGCGGCTGCCCGGGCTGCACTGCTACGACGTATTCGCCGGCGCGCCCGGCCTCGCGGCCATGTTCGAGGCCGAACCCGGCACCTACGTCCTCACCGACTTCCTGCTGCGCAGCTTCCGCCGCAGCGTGCTGGCCGAGCTCGGCCTGGACAAGTACCCGCAGCTGTGGCCCGACTACTTCGGCCACTACCGGCGGCTGGTATGGCTGGCGCAGCAGCCCTCGGCGGCGCTGGAGGCCGAGGCCGGCCGGGTGGCGGCGCTGTTCGGTCTCCCGCTTGTCCGGGTCGACACCGGGGTCAGCCGGCTCGAGCGGGAGCTGTCCCGGCTGGTCGAGGAGGCGCCGTGAGCGGTCTGGACGCGCTCTTGCGCAGCCCGCGGTTCGAGGTACTCCCGACCAAGGGCACCGAGCAGGCGGTGCTGGAATGGGTACCGGCCGGGATGACGGTGACCGTGACCGCGTCGCCGGTCAAGGGCCTGGAGCCGACCATCGACCTCGCCGAGAAGCTCGCGGGCCGCGGCTACCGGGTGGTCCCGCACCTGGCGGCCCGTTCGGTGGCCGGCGACGCGCACCTGGCGGACATCGTGGCCCGGCTGAAGGCGTGCGGCGTAGACGACGTGTTCGTGCCGGGCGGGGACGCAACCCATCCGGCCGGGCCGTTCGACAGCGCGCTGCCGCTGCTCGAGCGGCTGACCGAGATGGGCCGGCCGTTCAGCCGGATCGGCATCACCGGCTACCCGGAAAGCCACCCCAAGATCCACGACGACATCACCATCCAGGCGATGTGGGACAAGCGCAAGTACGCCACCTACATCGTCAGCAACGTCTGCTTTGACGCGGCGGCGCTCGGCCGCTGGATCCAGCGGATCAGGGCCCGCGGCGTCACGCTGCCGCTGTACGTGGGGCTGGCCGGCCCGGCCGAGCGGACCCGGCTGCTGCGGATGGCCGCGGTGGCCGGCGCGTCGGAGTCGGCCCGGTTCATCACCAGGCACCCGGGCTGGATCCTGCGGTTCTGGGTGCCCGGCGGCTACAGCCCGGACCGGATGCTCGACCGCGCGGCGGCCGTGCTGACCGCGCCCGACACGGGCGTGGCCGGTCTGCACCTGTTCACGTTCAACCAGCTCCAGCAGGCCGAGCGATGGCGCAGAGCAGCCCTGGAGCGCATGGGAATCGACCATCACTACCCACTGGCGGGATGACCCTCATGACTGACACTCCGGCGCGGGCCAGCGCCGTCATCATCGGCGCCGGCATCGTCGGCAACAGCCTCGTCCATCACCTGGCGCAGCTCGGCTGGACGGAGCTGGTCCTGGTGGACAAGGGACCGATGCCGAACCCGGGCGGCTCGACCGGCCACGCGTCCAACTTCGTCTTCCCGATCGAGTACTCGAAGATGATGTTCGAGCTGACCACGGACAGCACCGAGCAGTACCAGGAGCTCGGCGTGTTCACGCAAAGCGGCGGGATCGAGGTGGCCCGGACCCAGGCGCGCATGCAGGAGCTGCGCAGGCGCTGCTCCCAGGCCAAGGCGTGGGGCATCCCGGCCGAGCTGGTCACGCCCGGCGAGGTGAACAAGCTGGTGCCCTACCTGGATGAGTCGGTCATCCTCGGCGGCGCGCACTTCCCCACCGTGGGCGTGGTGGACTCGCTGCGGGCCGGGACGCTGATGCGCGAGGCAGCGCAGCGGGCGGGCGCGCTCACCGTGCTGGCGGGCACCGAGGTGTACGGCATCTCGGTGGCCGGCGGCCGGGTGCGCGCCGTGACGACCAGCCAGGGCGACATCGAGACCGAGCACGTCGTCATCTGCTGCGGCGTCTGGTCGCCCCGGATCGCCCGGATGGCCGGCGCCAGGCTCGCGCTGACCCCGGTCGTGCACCAGATGATCAGCGTCGGCCCGATCGCGCTGTTCGCCGACACGCCGGGGGAGATCTCCTACCCGATCGTCCGCGACGTGGACACCAACATGTACGAGCGCCAGCACGGCGGCGACATGGAGGTCGGCTCGTACGCGCACCGCCCGATCGTCGTCCCGCCGGACGAGATCCCCTCCATCGAGGAATCGGTGCTCTCGCCCACCGAGATGCCGTTCACCCAGGAGGACTTCGACCCGCAGCTGGAGCAGGCGCTCGAGCTGATGCCCGAACTGCTCGGCGACGAGCGGGCCGGCATCAGGTACGCGATCAACGGCCTGATCTCGATGACCCCGGACGGGCACCCGCTGCTCGGCGAGATGCCGGAGGCCAGGGGGCTGTGGTCGGCCGCGGCGAGCTGGATCAAGGAAGGCCCGGGCTGCGGGCGCGCGGTGGCCGAGCTCATGTCCGGCCGGGTACCCACGCTCGACGTGCACGAGGCCGACGCGGCGCGGTTCTACCCGTGCCAGCGCACCGTGGCCCACGTCCGCGCCCGGGCCCGCGAGGGCTTCAACAAGATGTACGGCATCGTGCACCCGGCCGAGCAGTGGGAATCCAGCCGGCCGGTCCGGGTCAGCCCGATGTACGAGCGGGAACGTGGGCTCGGCGCCTACTTCTACGAGACCGCGGGCTGGGAGCGGCCGCACTGGTACGCCTCCAACGAGACCTTGCTGGACCGGTACGCGGGCCGACTGATGGAGCGCCCGGCGGAATGGGAGGCGCGCTGGTGGTCGCCGGTCATCAACGCCGAGCACCTGGCCATGCGGGACGCCTGCGCCCTGGTCGACCTGTCCGCCTTCGCCGTCCTGGAGATATCCGGACCCGCCGCGCTGGAGGCGGTGCAGACGCTGGCGGTCGCGCAGATGAACGTCGCGATCGGCCGCGTGGTCTACACCTCGTGGCTGGACGAGAACGGCGGGTTCCGGGCCGACCTGACCGTCATGCGCCTGGCCCCGGACCGGTTCCGGGTCGTGACCGGCGGCGCGACCGGGATGTCCGACGCCAAGTGGATCAGCGACCACCTGCCTGACGGCGCCTTCCTCGCCGACCTCACCTCGGCCTGGACGACGATCGGGCTGTGGGGCCCGCGAGCCAGGGACGTGCTGGCCTCGGTGACCGACGACGACGTCTCGCACGCGGGGTTCGGGTTCGGCACCTGCCGCGAGATCGAGGCCGGCGGCATCGTGGTGCTCGCCTCGCGCATCTCCTACGTCGGCGAGCTCGGCTGGGAACTGCACGTGCCGATCGAGCAGGGCGCCCGGCTGTGGGACGCCTTGTGGGAAGCGGGCCGGCCGCACGGGCTGGTGCCGGCCGGGATCGGCGTGTACGGGACCACCGGACGGCTGGAGAAGGGGTACCGCGCGTTCGGCTTCGAGCTCACGCCCGACTACACGCTGACCGAAGCCGGCATGACCCGGCCGAAGGTGAAGGAGCAGCCGTTCATCGGCAAGGACGCCTACCTGCGGCAGCGGGCCGAACCGCCGTGCGCGGTGCTGTGCACGCTGACCGTGGACTCGCACACCTCGGCGGACGGCAGGCCGCGCTACATGCTCGGCGGCGAGCCGGTGCTCTCGCCGGCCGGCGAGCGGCTGGTCGACGCCAAGGGACGGCCGTCGTACGTGACCAGCGCGGGCTCGGGCCCGTCGGTGGGTAAGCACCTGCTGATGGCGTACCTGCCCGCGGAGTTCGCGGTCGAGGGCGGCTCCCTGCTCGTGGAGTACATGGGCGAGCAGTACCCGGTCACGGTCGCGGTAGCCGGTTCCACCCCGCTGTTCGATCCCGAGAACACGCGGGTCAGGAGCTAGCCGGCATGGACATACTCGTCTGCGTCAAGCGCGTCCCCACCGTGGGCGGCAAGATCGCGGTTACCCCCGACGGGCAGGAGGTCGACACCCGGATGTCCGGGTTCTCCGTCAGCCCGCACGAAGAATGCGCGGTCGAGGAGGCGGTGCAGATCACCGAGCGCCTCGGCGGGACCGTGTCCGTGCTCACCCTGGGTCCCGAGGCATCGGTCGACCAGCTGCGGGACGCGCTCGCGCTGGGCGCGGGGCGGGCCATGCTGCTGGATACCGGCGGCCGGGAGTTCGGGCCGATCGCCACCGCCGCCGCCATCGCGGCCGAGGTCCGGGAGCACGGGTACGACCTCGTGCTGCTCGGCAACGAGGCGGCCGACACCGGCGACTACCAGGTCGGCATCCGGCTTGCCCACGAGCTTGGCTGGCCGGTGGCTACCGGGATCAAGAACCTTTCGGCATCCCCCGATCGCGTCGTGGCCCGCCGGGAGTACCGCGGAGCGGAAGAGGCGTACGAGCTGGCGCTGCCCGCGGTGGTCACGGTCAAGGAGGGCATCAACCTGCCGCGGTACCCGTCGCTGCCGGGACGGCTGCGGGCCAAGCGCGCGGCGATCGAGCGCTCCTCGCCGGCCTGGGCGCCGGAGGGGCTACGCAAGGAGGCGCTCCGGGTGCCCGCTTCCAGCCAGCACCAGGCCACCGTGCTGGGCAACGGCGTCGACGCGGTCCCCGACCTGGTCCGCGTCCTGGATGAACTGGGGGTCTTGTCGTGACCGCCCTGTGCCTGATCGAACTCGACGGCGCCGAACCCGCTGACGTGTCCTTGCGTGCCCTCACCCTGGCCCGCTCGCTGGGCGGCGACGTCAACGCGGTGCTGTTCGCCGACGCCGCGCCGCAGGTGACCCTGGCCAGTTACGGGGTTACCGCCGCCTATCTCGTCGAGCCCTCGGCGCTGGAGGGGTACGCGCCGCTGGCCTGGGCGCGGGTCCTGGCCGCGCTGGCCGCGGAGACGGGCGCGACCGCCGTGCTCGCGGCCGGCACCGACCGCGGTCACGAGGTGCTGGCCCATCTCGGCGCGATCACCGCCCTGCCCATGGCCGCGAACTGCACGCAGGTCACCCCCGACGGCCAGGGCGCGCACCGGCTGGTCCGGCAGCGCTGGGCGGGCCTGCTCCTGGAGGACGCGGTCCTCGAGGCACCCGTCGCGCTGCTGACCGTGGCCACCGACGCGGTGCCGGCCGTTTCAGCGGAGACGCCGGCCGCCATCCAGGTGCACGTCCACAAGCCCGAACTGGCCGAGGCCGACCTCCGGGTGCGGGCCGCCGAGTCGCCCGCCGGCGCGGGAGGCATGTCGCTGGCCACCGCGCGGGTCGTGGTCGGCGGCGGCCGCGGCGTCGGCGGTCCCGACGGCTTCGCCCCGCTCGAGGAGCTGGCCGAGCTGCTCGGCGGCGTGGTCGGCGTCTCCCGCGTCGTCACCTCCGAAGGCTGGCGCCCGCACAAGCAGCAGGTCGGCCAGACCGGTACCAAGATCACCCCGGAGCTCTACCTCGCCTGCGGGATCAGCGGCGCCATCCAGCACATCGCGGGCTGCGCGGGCGCCAAGCACATCATCGCGATCAACACCGACCCGGGCGCCCCCATCCTCGCCCACGCCGACTACGCCGTCGTCGGCGACCTGCACCAGGTAATCCCCGCCCTGGTGACCGCGCTGCGCACCCGCTGACACCGGCTTGGCCGGCCAGAGTTCGCTGTGACCGCGGCCGGATGGGACAGTGGTGATGGTCGCAACGAACGTTCAGCGCGAGGAATGGGGAACCTTTGGCGGCGAATGCCGTATGGCCGGGCGACAGCTACCCCCTCGGGGCCACCTATGACGGCGCCGGGACCAACTTCGGGTTGTTCTCCGAGGTAGCCGAGCGGGTCGAACTGTGCCTGTTCGACGACGGCGGGACCGAGACCAGGGTCGACCTGCACGAGGTGGACGGGTTCGTCTGGCACGGCTACCTGCCCGGCATCGGCCCGGGTCAGCGGTACGGCTACCGGGTGCACGGGCCCTACGACCCGGCCAACGGGCAGCGCTGCAACCCGGCCAAGTTGCTGCTCGACCCGTACGCCAAGGCCATCGAGGGCAGCGTCACCTGGGGCCAGCCGGTGTTCTCCTATACCTTCGGGCACACGGACCGGCGCAACAACGCCGACTCCGCGCCGTACGTCCCGCGCTCGGTGGTGATCAACCCGTACTTCGACTGGAACCTCGACCGACCGCCGCGGACGCCCTACCACGAGACCGTCATATACGAGGCGCACGTCCGCGGCCTGACCAAACAGCACCCGGTCGTCGCTCAGGAGCAGCGCGGTACCTACCTGGGCCTGGCCCACCCGGCGGTCATCGCGCACCTGCACGGGCTCGGCATCACCGCGATCGAACTGATGCCCGTGCACCAGTTCATCACCGACAGCCACCTGGCCGACCGGGGCCTGCGCAACTACTGGGGTTACAACACCATCGGCTTCCTGGCTCCGCACAACGCCTACGCCGCGAGCGGCAGGCGCGGGGAGCAGGTGCAGGAGTTCAAGTCCATGGTCCGCACCCTGCACCAGGCCGGGATCGAGGTGATCCTCGACGTGGTCTACAACCACACCGCCGAGGGCAACCACCTGGGTCCGACACTGTCCTTCCGCGGCATCGACAACGCCGCCTACTACCGGCTCGTGGACGACGACCGGCGTTACTACATGGACACCACCGGCACCGGGAACAGCCTGCTCATGAGGCACCCGCACGTGCTGCAGATGATCATGGACTCGCTGCGGTACTGGGTGCTCGAGATGCACGTGGACGGGTTCCGGTTCGACCTGGCCGCCGCGCTCGCCCGTCAGTTCCACGAGGTGGACCGGCTGTCCGCGTTCTTCGACCTGGTCCAGCAGGACCCGGTGGTTTCCCAGGTCAAGCTCATCGCGGAACCCTGGGACGTGGGCGACGGCGGCTACCACGTCGGCAACTTCCCGCCGCTGTGGAGTGAATGGAACGGGAAGTACCGGGACACCATCCGCGACTTCTGGCGCGGCCAGCACGCCACGCTGCCGGAGTTCGCGTACCGGCTCACCGGGTCCAGCGACCTCTACCAGCAAGACAGCCGCCGCCCGGTCGCCTCGGTCAACTTCGTCACCAGCCATGACGGCTTTACCCTGCAGGACCTGGTTTCCTACGACCGCAAGCACAACGAGGCCAACGGCGAGGACGGCAGGGACGGCACCGACGACAACCGGTCGTGGAACTGCGGCGTCGAAGGCCCGACTGGCGACGTCGCGGTGCGCGCGTTGCGGGCACGGCAGAAACGCAACTTCCTCACCACGCTGCTGGTGTCGCAGGGAGTCCCGATGCTGCTCGCGGGGGACGAGATGGGGCGCACCCAGGAAGGCAACAACAACGCCTACTGCCAGGACAACGAGATCTCCTGGATGAACTGGGCGGTCCGGGCGGAGGAGGACCGGGAGCTGCTCGAGTTCGCCCGCAGGCTCATCCGGCTGCGCGCCGAACACGCGGTGTTCCGCCGCCGGAGGTTCTTCCGCGGCCGCGCGGTCCGCGGCGGGCGCCAGCGGCTGGGCGACATCGCGTGGCTCACGCTGGCCGGCGAGGTGATGACCGACCACGACTGGGACGCCGGATTCGCCAAGTCCCTTACCGTGTTCCTGAACGGCCGGGCGATCAGCGAACCGGACCGGCGCGGTGAGCGAATCCAGGACGACTCCTTCCTGCTGCTGTTCAACGCCAGCGAGCAGGATCTCGCCTTCACCATCCCGCCGCGCCGTTACGGCCCGCGGTGGGCCAGGACCCTGGACACGGCGATGCCGGAGGCGGAGTTTGAACATGAGAGCGCCGTCAAGCCGGGAGACGTGATTACGGTGATCAACCGCTCCATGCAGCTGCTACGCCGTGGCTGAGGCGGCCGCCGGGGGCCTCGGCGTCCCGGTCTCCACGTACCGGCTGCAGCTGCGAGCCGGGTTCGGGTTCAGGCAGGCGGCCGAACTGGCCGACTATCTTGCCGCGCTGGGCGTATCGCACGCCTACCTGTCGCCGATCCTGCAGGCCGATCCGGGGTCCCCGCACGGATACGACGTCGTGGACCACTCGCGGGTCTCGACCGACCTCGGCGGCGAAGACGAGTTCCGCGCGATGGTGAAGCAGTTCCACGGGCACGGCCTGGGAGTGGTGGTCGACGTGGTACCCAACCACATGGCCCGGCCGACCCCCGAGTCGCTCAACAAGCAACTGTGGTCGGTGCTGTACCGGGGGAGGGCATCGGAGTACGCGCGCTGGTTCGACGTCGACTGGGACGCGCAGGAGGGCAAGCTGCTCATGCCCATCCTGGCCGGGCCGCTGGAGAGCTGCCTGGGCGATCTGGTCATCGACACGGCCCCGAGGACGCCGGAGAGCGCGGAGCACCGCGGTCCGGTGCTCCGCTATTTCGACCACGTGCTGCCGCTCCGGGACGGCGTGGCCGACCTGCCCCTCGGCGTGCTGCTGGCCCAGCAGCACTACCGGCTCAGCGGCTGGCGCGACGCGGCGACCCAGCTCAACTGGCGGCGGTTCTTCGACGTCGACACGCTCATCGCGATCCGGGCTGAGGATCCCGACGTATTCGCCGCCACCCACCGGGTGCTGTTGCGCCTGTTCGACGAGGGCCTGATCGACGGCCTGCGCATCGACCACCCCGACGGGCTGGCTGACCCCGACGGCTACCTGCGGCGGCTGCACGAGGCCACCGGCGGCGCCTGGATCGTGGTCGAGAAGATCCTGGCCTACGGGGAGGAGCTGCCGGCCTGGCGCTGCGCAGGCACCACGGGCTACGACGCGCTCGCCCTGGTCGGCGGGCTGTTCGTCGACCCCGCCGGGGGCGAGCCGCTGACCGAGGAGTACGTCCGCTTCTGTGTTTCCTCGGGGGGAGCGATCCCCCCCAGACCCCCCCTGCTTACGGGGGGCTTCCCGCCCCCCGTGCCCCCTGGGGGGAGACCCATCCCCCCAGACCCCCCTTGGGCGGGCTTCCCGCTCCCTGTGCCCTCTGGGGTGGAACCCGTCGCCCCAGACCCCCCTTGGGGGGGCTCCGCGCTCCCCGTGCCCCCTGACCCGCCGGGGCGCAGCTTCGCCGACGTGGCCACGGAAGCCAAGCGGTACGTCGCCAGCGGCGTCTTCACGGCCGAGGTGTCCCGCCTGACCCGTCTGTTCGCCCGTGCGGCCTACCCGGGCCTCGACGGCTTCGGCCCCGCCGACGTGCACGAGGTGCTCGTCGCGCTGCTGGCCGCATTCGGCGTGTACCGCGGTTACGTGACCCCGGGCGAGCCGCCGCCCGGCTCCTCGGTGCTGGCGGTGACGGCGGCCACCTCATCCGCGCGCGGGCGCCTGGACCCGCGGCTGCATCCCGCGCTGGACGCCGTGTGCGCGGCCGTACTCGGCCTCGGCGAGGCCGCTCAGGACGCGTCGCAGCGCGCGGCCCGCGACGAGCTGATCGTGCGGTTCGGCCAGACCACCGGCCCTGTGCTGGCCAAGGGGGTGGAGGACACCGCGTTCTACCGCTGGTCGCGGCTGGCCGCGCTGAACGAGGTAGGCGGCGATCCGGACATCTTCGGGATCAGCCCGGCAGAGTTCCACGTCGCGGCCGGCCGCCTCGCCGGGCGGTGGCCCACCACGCTGACCGCGTTGTCCACGCACGACACCAAACGCCAGGAAGACGTCCGCGCCCGGCTGGCGGTACTCGCCGAATGGCCGCAGGAATGGGCGCACCAGGTCGCCGAGTGGCACGGCCTGGCCCTGTGCCTCACCGACGGCGTGGCGGCCCAGGTCACGCAGCGGGCACCCGAGCCCGACCTGGAGTACCTGCTGTGGCAGACGCTGGTCGGCGCCTGGCCAGCAGGCCCGGAACGGGTCCGCGAGTACTTGCGTAAGGCCATGCGCGAGGCGAAAACGCGGACATCTTGGACCACGCCGGATCCGGGCTACGAATCGGCGGTGCTCGGCCTGGCCGACGCGGTCCTGGGCGACCCGGAACTGACCGCCGCCATCGCGGGCTTCGTGGCCAGGATCGCGCCGGATGCGCGGGTCAACTCCCTCGGCGCCAAGCTCGTCCAGCTCACCATGCCCGGGGCGGCCGACATCTACCAGGGCTGCGAGCTGGTCGGCTTGTCGCTGGTCGATCCGGACAACCGCCGGCCAGTCGACTACCAGCGCCGCCGGCGCCTGCTCGCCGCGCTGCAGGCCGGCCCGGGCCAGACGGTCCTCGGTGGCCTGGCGGCTGGCCTGGACGCGGAGAAGCTGCTCGTGACCTCGCGCGCGCTGTGGCTGCGCCGCGATCATCCGGACTGGTTCGTCGGCGGCTACACCCCGCTGGCCGCCGAGGGTGAGGCCGCCGAGCACGCGGTCGCCTTCTCGCGCGGCGAGCACGCGGTCACCGTGGCCACCCGGCTGCCCGCCGGCCTGCGCCGCCGCGGCGGCTGGGCCGATACCGCCCTGCCCCTGCCCGAACTCCACTGGCGCGACGTGCTGACCGGCACCAGGCACGCCGGCCTGCGTCCGCTTTTGGCCGAGCTGACCCGGCTTCTCCCGGTGGCGCTGCTCATCCCGGAGCGGATCTACCTTGAAGAGCGGGACCGGCTCGCGGACGGGGGCGTCCCATGACCACGTTCAGCGTCTGGGCTCCGGCCGCCGCCAAGGTCGAGGTGGAAGTCGCGGGACAGCGGTACCCGATGAGCCAGGAAGGCTCCGGGCCCGGCTCCGAATGGTGGAGTATCGACGTACCGGACGTCAGCGCCGGCATCGACTACGGGTTCAGGCTGGATGCCGGCGAGGTGCTGCCGGACCCGCGGTCCCTGCGACAGCCGTTCGGCGTCAAGGGCTTGAGCTGCACCTACGACCAGTCGGCGTTCAGCTGGACGGACCGCAGCTGGCGCGGCGGGCCGCTGCACGGGTCGGTGATCTACGAGCTGCACATCGGCACCTTCACCGCCCAGGGCACGTTCGACGCCGCCATCGGACGCCTGGATCACCTGCGGCAACTAGGCGTGCACACCGTCGAGCTGATGCCGGTCGCGGCGTTTCCCGGGCAGCACGGCTGGGGCTACGACGGGATCAACCTGTGGGCGGTGCACGAGCCGTACGGCGGCCCGGACGGGCTGAAGCGATTCGTCGACGCCTGCCACGCGCGCGGCCTGGCCGTCCTGCTCGACGTGGTGTACAACCACGTCGGGGTCGGCAACCGGCTCGACGCGTTCGGGCCGTACTTCACCGCGGCGCACGTAACGCCCTGGGGACCCGCGGTCAACCTGGACCAGCCCGGTTCGGACGAAGTCCGCGCGTTCCTCATCGGGAACGCGCTGATGTGGCTGCGTGATTACCACCTGGACGGGCTGCGGCTGGACGCGGTGCACGCACTGGAAGACCGCCGCGCGCTGAACTTCCTCGAAGAGCTCGCGGCCGAGGTGCAGGCGCTCGCGGCCCTGCTGAACCGCGAGCTGGTTCTCGTCGCCGAGTCCGACGCCAACGACCCGCGGCTGGTCACGTCCCGCGAGGCGGGCGGATACGGGCTGGCCGCGCAGTGGAGCGACGACTTCCACCACGCGGTGCACGCCGCGATCACCGGCGAGCGGCAGGGCTACTACCGCGACTTCGGGTCGATGGCGGCCCTGGCCAAGACCTACACCAGGGTGTTCTTCCACGACGGCATCTGGTCCGCCTTCCGCGGCCGCACGCACGGGCGGCAGGTCGACGTGTTCCGCATCCCCGCCCACCGCTTCCTCGGCTACCTGCAAGATCACGACCAGGTCGGTAACCGGGCCGCCGGCGACCGGATCTCCGCCACGCTGTCGCCGGACCTGCTCAAGGTGGGCGCGGGCCTGATACTGACCGGGCCGTACACGCCGATGCTGTTCATGGGCGAGGAGTGGGGCGCGGACACCCCCTGGCAGTACTTCACCGACCACATCGACCCCTGGCTCGCGGAGGCCGTCGCGGAGGGCCGGCAGGCCGAGTTCAAGGAGCACGGCTGGACGGGCGACGTGCCCAACCCGCAGGACGAGGCGACCTTCCTCCGCTCCAAGCTGGACTGGGCCGAGCGCGACCGCGAGCCTCATCTCGGCATCCTCACCTGGTACCGGGAGCTGACCGCGCTGCGCCGGGCCCGGCCCGAGCTGACCGATCCGCGGCTGGACCGGGTGACGGCCGACTTCGACGAGGACGCGCGGTGGCTCATGGTCCGGCGCGGGCGGCTGCGGATCGCCGTGAACCTCGGCCCCGGAACCGCCCGGCTGCCGCTCGGGCAGCCCGGCATCGGCGTACTCGCCGCGTCCAGCTCGCAGGTCGCGATCGAGCAGGATACGGTCACGGTCCCGCCCGCGGCCTTCGCCGTCGTCGAGACCCGGGCGCTGCACTCGGCGTCAGCCTGACCGCCGCGCTAACGGCGGCCGGAGCACGATCGTCTTACGGCTGGTCCTTGACGCCGACACCGCACAGGTGCCACGCGACCCCGCGATCGTCCCCGGGCGGTTCGGGCACGATCAGCTTCAGCACGGGTTCATCGTCGCCCTCGCGCTCGTCGCGGGTGCGGAGCGGATCGTCCAGGTCGGGCCTCCACTGCGCGGGAGCCACCAGACCCGGCTCAACCAGCGTGAACCCGTCGAAGAACCGCGCGATGTCGGCGCGGCTGCGCGAGATGAGCGGCGTGTTCCAGTGCAGATCCTGGGATATGCGGAACAGCCCCTCGGCCGCTTCCGGGTGAGCTTCGTCGGTCATGTGGCTAAGGGCCAGGCAGCTGCCGGGCACCACGGCGTCGCGGAACTGCCGGACGATTCCCCACGGATCTTCCTTGTCCCACAGGCAGTGCAGCACGCACATGAACATGATCCCGACCGGCTGCCCGAAGTCGAACAGATCGCGGACCCGCGGATCGTTGAGCACCTGCTCTGGTTCGCGCAGGTCCGCCCTTAGCGTGACCACGTCGGGGCCAGCCATCAGCGCGGCGGCGTGAGTCGACACCATCGGATCGATGTCCACGTAGACGATCCGCGCGCCGGGCGCCGCCCGATGGGCGACCTGGTGCGTGTTGGCCATGTTCGGCAGGCCCGAACCGAGGTCGAGGAACTGGCGGATACCTTGGCCGGCCATGTAGTCGACCATCCGTTGCAGCAGGTGGCGGCTTTCCAGGGCGCTGTCCGCACCGTCCGGCACGCCCAGCCCCCGCACCATCGCGTTGGCCGCTTCGGACGCCTGCCGGTCGACCTCGAAGTTGTCCTTGCCGCCGAGCTGGTAGTTCCAAATACGGGCCGTATTGGGAAAGCGGACACCGATCGGGTCGTCAGGACCCGGTTCGGGGAGTGTCGGCGGTTGGGCGGACATTGGGCGTCTTCCTCCGTGGGTCGGAACGGGCACCTCCGATGATAAGGGCAGCCGGGATCCGCGGGGGTCCGGGCCAGCCTCACCGGGCCAGCCTCACTCGGCCGGCGGCGTCATGCGGGAGCCGGCGCACCAGCGCCGGCTCAGGCGCAGCTCTGCCGCGCCGCCGCGACCACGGTGTCGAAGGTCCAGGGGTTCTGCGGCGAGTCCTGGCCCTGCAGCGCCTTCGGCAGGCCGTCCGGGAACGTGAAGGAGGCATGGGACCAGAACCAGCGGGTGCCGGACGAGAAGCAGGCTTTCACCGGCTGGCTCAGCGTCACCACCGTGGCCACCGGGTAGACCGTGCCCGCGGCGCAGTTAGGACGGCAATCGTCGAGCTTGTAGGTACCGGTGCCCACCGCCTCGGTCGCCGACCAGGTCGCCCACTTCATGTGGTACAGGAACGCCGTGGAATCACCGGAAAGCGCGCAGCCGTACCCACCGCACGCGGGCTCATACAATGCCGTCCCGTTGATCTCCTGGCCTTCGGCGAGGAAAGTGCTGGCCCGGGTCTTCGACGGGGTCACGCTGGACAGCGCAGCCGGGGAGCTGGACGACGGCGTCCCCGCCGTGCTCGCCGCCGAGGACGCGGCGGAGCTCGCTGATGAACTACAAGCCGTAACCAGCAAGGCGGCGCCGGCGACCGCGGCCCAGACCGCAGCCTGCCCGGCTCTTCGCGAATCCGAGGTCCACACGGATTTCCACCCCTTCAACAGCCTTAGCAACTTCAAGCCAAGTCACCTCTACGACGCCGGGCGCGCCGCCACGGTTGGGTCAAGCCTGATGGAAGGGTGTCACCGGGCTAGCCGAAGCACTTGCCCTCGCCCCGGTACGTGGGCACCGCCGTGACCTGGTCGTCATGGGCGATGTAGTACTCGTTGAAGCGCTCCGCGAGCTCGCCGGCCTTGGCGTGACGCAGCCAGACGCGGTCGCCGGGCTTCAGCCTGTCCGCCGCAGTGCCGCGTACCGGCGTCTGGACCTCGCCGGCGCCCTCGATGCCGGTAAGGGTGAGGCCGGGCGGCAGGTACGGGCTCGGCAGCCGGTCCCGCGTGCCGGTGCCGGAGGCTACGTAGCCGCCGGCGAACAGCGTCGCGATGCCCGGCCCCGGTCGCCTGACCACGGGCAGCGCGAACATCAACGCGGGCGCCGGGGTGAAACGCCGGTACGCATCGAACAGCGTCGCGCCGACCAGCCCGGAGCCCGCCGTCAGCTCGGTCACCGACGCGTCACCCGCGGTCGATTCCAGGCTCCCCGTCCCGCCGCCATTGACGAACTCCAGGCTGGTCAGGGCCTGGATCCTGGTTATGGCCTCGGCGCGGCGTCGATTGAGCTCCCTGGCCGAGCGGTCCTGGATCGCCCTGATCAGCTGCGCCCTGACGGGCCGCCCGGGCGGAGCGTCGCCCAGGCCCGCGATCTGGCCCTCGTAGCCCATCACCCCCACGAGGCCGAAGCCCGCCCGCCTGGTGATGGTCAGGGCGAAGTCCACGGCCTGCTCCGGCGTGTACAGCGGGGAGCGCCGGCTGCCGACGTGGATCAGGGGCTGGCCGGCCAGCGGGCGCCACGACACGTCGAGCTCCAGGCAGACGCGGATCTCCGGATGGCCGGCGCCGAGAACCCGGTCGACCAGGTCCAGGTGCGCGGGTGAATCGACCATGATCGTGACCTGGCGCCTGGCCCGGTCATCCGCGGCCAGGGCCTGGACGGCCTTCCTGTCCACGGTGGGGTAGGCGACCAGCAGGTCGTCGCCGATGCCCGTGGCGTGCAGCCACAGCGCTTCGGGCAGCGAATAGCACATCAGACCCTGGTAACCGGGCTTGGCCAGGGCGCGCTCGATCAGGTACCGGCACCTGACCGACTTAGTGGCCACCCGGATCGGGCGATCGGCGGCGCGGCGCGTCATATCGGCGGCGTTCCGGTCGAACGCGTCCAGGTCGACCAGGGCGAGCGGCGGGTCAATCTCCGCGGTGAGGCGGTCATACCGGGATCGCAAGATATCGGCCGGCTCCCGGCGCGGCTGCGCGGTGCGGTCGGCGAGCCTGCCCGCCTGGTCGACTGACATGCTCGCACAGTAGACCGTGGCCGGTGAAATATGAATACTGTCCGGTCATGCAGTACTCTCCCGGCCGCCGCGGCGGCGCCCGCCTTACCGGCCGCGGGCGCGGCCCGGCCCCGGCTGACCGCCGTGAGTGGCGGAACTGGGCCGGCACCGCGACGGCGACTCCCGCGCGCTGGTGCCAGCCGCGAAACGAGGCCGACATCTCGGCCGCCGTCAAGGACGCGGCCGCCGCCCGGCTCCAGGTGCGGGCGCTCGGCAGCGGGCATTCCTTCACCCCGGTCGCGGCGACCGAGGGCTTGGCGCTCGACCTGTCCGGCTGGACCGGGATCGTGGCCGCGGACACACGGACCGGTATGGTCACCGTGCGGTCCGGGACCACGCTGCGGGAGCTCAACGCCGCGCTCGGCGGGCTCGGGCTGGCCATGTCCAACCTGGGCGACATCGACGCGCAGACGCTCGCCGGCGCCCTGTCCACCGGAACGCACGGCACCGGCGCCCGGCTGGGCGGGCTCGCCACCCAGGTCGAGGCGCTCGACCTGGTCCTGGCCGACGGTTCGCTGGTGACCTGCTCGGCCACGACGCGGCCCGAGCTTTTCGCGGCGGCGCGCGTCGGCCTGGGCGCGCTCGGGGTGATCACGACCGTGACCCTGCGCTGCGTGCCATCGTTCACGCTGGCGGCGGACGAGCGTCCGGTCCCGGTCGACGAGGTCATCGAGCAGTTCGACTCGCTGGCGGCGGCCAACGATCACTTCGAGTTCTACTGGTTCCCGTACGGCCGCAACGCGCTGGTCAAGCGGAACAACCGGGTTGCGACCGTCGGCCAGGCCCCGGCGGCGATGCCGGGGTGGCGGAGGTTCTGGGAGTTCGACGTGATGGAGAACGCCGGCTTCGGGGCGCTGTGCCGGATCGGCCGCGCGGCGCCCCGGCTCGTCCCGGCGCTCAACAGGTTCTCCTCGGCCGCGCTGTCCACGCGGTCCTATACCGACGTGTGCCACCGGGTGTTCGTGACCCCGCGGCGGGTCAGGTTCGTCGAATCCGAGTACGCCGTTCCACGTGAATCAGTGACCGGCGTGCTCGCCGAACTGCGCCGAGCCGTGTCCCGGCTGGCCGACCCCGTCATGTTCCCGGTCGAGGTGCGGGTGGCTGCCGCCGACGACGTCTGGCTGTCCACCGGCTACGGCCGGGACACCGGGTACATCGCGATCCACCAGTACGCCGGGCTGCCCTACCGGGCGTACTTCGAGGCGTTCGAGTCGATCGTGGCGGGCGTGGCAGGCAGGCCGCACTGGGGCAAGCTGCATTCCCTGGACGCCGAGCGCCTCCGCCCGCTCTACCCTCGCTTCGACGACTTCCGCCGCGTCCGCGCCGAAGTCGACCCGGAGGCCAGGTTCGGCAATGCCTACCTGACCCGCGTCCTCGGCCAAAACAGGCGAGATACCGCGCGGTTACGGCGCGGCGTCTACACCTTTACCGGCATGTCGGTGAATCATTACCAACTGATGACGGGTTCTCCGGTGCCGAACCGCGCTTAGCGGCTCGCCCGTAGACCGGGATAGTGGCCAGTGCTCGCGGCCGCCAGGAAAGATCATGGCCTGCCGATCATCGCTGCTTTGATCGTCGGCTCACTGATCACCGCCTTCTTTCGCCGATGGCGGCCGCGGCACTGGTCCGGGCAGGCGGTCACGTCGCTGGCGTGACCGGGAAAGGCACCGATTTCGGGCGGGAAGACAGGTGACCGGATGACGGCGGGGCAATCTGATTTCACCCAGACTCACGCCTCCGCGGCGGGCGCACCAGACGCCGGTCCGGCGGCGGACGGCTTTCCGGCTGGCGCGCGAACAGGGCGATCGGACAGGGAACGGCATCGGTACGCGTGGCTATACGACGACGATGACATCTGGGGCGCTGACCGCGTCGATTGCGTCCCGCCGGTGATCGACGGCGATGACTGGCGCGCGCCCAGGGTCTGAGCGGGCGGCGAACGGCGCGGCGGTGCGCTTGTCGGGCAGTTCCGGGAAAGTGGCGAGGGACGCCGTGATGTTAGCTTGGCAGGAACTGAGCCGGCTTGACGCGTACCGGATTACCGAAATCCCGCGCCGGCCGGACGGCGGGGAGACGGAAACACCGCGGCACCAGCCGGACGACCCCGGCCGGACACAGCGGCTCGCCGCCTTGGTCGCGGCGTACCACGCGGGCGTCGGATGCCAGGGCAGCAGCCCGGGAGCCTTGGCCGTCGGCTGGGTGCGGCACGCCGCCGGCGGCCCGGTCCAGCTTCTCGTGGCCGGCCGCGGCCTGGTCGGCAGCGACGAGAGCCGGGAAGTCTTCCTGACCTTGCCTGGCGGCGCGAGAGCCCGGCCGCTGCCGCACGGCACGCTGGGCACGTTGCTGTCGCGGTTGCCGTGCTGGCGCGCGATCGGCGGGATCAGCGACGGGCTGCTGCCAGATCACGAGCGCCGTACCGCGGAGCGGCCTCCGCCATCGCTGGAGGAATGCCTGCTGGCCTCGTGGCCGGGTCCGTTTGGCTGGCTGCTTCTCGCCGAGCCCCTGGGAGCAGCCGAGATTGAGGCAATGGCGGATGAGGTGGCTGGGCGCGAGCAGCTGTCGGCGGGCAATTCAGACAGGTTCCCCGAACGGGCCGTGGTGGCTCGCCGGCTTCATCTGCGGCACGCCGAGCTGCGAAAGAGCACGTCAACCGGCCTCTGGCGGGTACGGCTGGCGGCCGGGGGCGGCGATCCGGGCGCCGCGTCGCGCGTGGCCGGACTGGTCTGCGCCTCGGTCGACCTGGCCGACCTGCCCTACGCCGTCGCCCCGGCCGGCAACCGAGCGCGCGGCCTGCGCGAACTCCTGGATGACCAGAGCCCCGGGTCCGCCGGCGGCGATGCGGTCCTGGGCGACCCCTTCCACGCCAGCACCGAGCTGATCGCGGCCGTCACCGGCCCGCCCGAGCACGAAGCGCCGGGGGTGCGCCTGACGCTGCGGGCCGACTTCGACGTCACCCAGGAGCCCGCTGCGCAGCGCGGGGCGATCGCGGTGGGCGAGGTCCTGGACCGGGGCCGCCGGCCAGCCGGGCCGCTGGTGCTGCCGGCTGACTCGCTGAACAGGCACGTATTCGTCTGCGGCGCCACCGGCGCGGGCAAGTCGCAGACCGTGCGCGCCCTGCTCGAGGCCGCCACCGCGGCCGGGATCCCGTGGCTGGTGGTGGAGCCGGCTAAGGCCGAGTACCGGCTGATGGCCGCGCGGCTGGCCGCGGCCGCCCCGGCCGGCCCTGCGGCCGACGCGGACTGCGCGGTGCCCGCGGAAGTGGTGCGGATCAGGCCGGGGGAAGCAGACGCGATCGCGGCCGGCCTCAACCCGCTCGAACCGGCGCCGGACGCCGAAGGCCGCCGGTTCCCGCTGCAGACCCACGCGGACCTGGTCAAGGCCCTGTTCATCGCATCCTTCCGGTCCGAGGAGCCGTTCCCGCAGGTACTAAGCGCGGCTCTGACCAGGGTGTACGAGGATGGCGGGTGGGACCTGGCGCTCGGCGAGCCTGCCGCGGCGGGCGCGGACCCCGGCTATCCGAGCCTCACCGACCTGCAACGAGCCGCGACCAGGATCGTCCAGGAGGTCGGCTATAGCCAGCGGATCACCGACGACGTGCTCGGCTTCATCAAGGTGCGGCTTTCCAGCCTGCGCCTCGGCGCTACCGGCCGGTTCCTGGAAGGCGGCCACCAGCTCGACTTCGGCGGGCTCCTTCGAACCAACGCCGTGTTCGAGATCGAGGACGTGGGCGACGACAGCGACAAGGCGTTCCTCATGGGCACCGTGCTGATCAGGCTGGCCGAGCACCTGCGGATGGTGAACCGGGCGCAGCCGGTCCCGGCGGGGCTGCGCCACCTCACCGTGATCGAGGAAGCACACCGGCTGCTTCGCCGTCAGGAGCCTTCCGGCGGAGCCTCCGGGGGCGCGGCCGGGCACGCGGTGGAGATGTTCGCCGGCCTGCTCGCCGAGATCCGCGCGTACGGCGAGGGGCTCGTCATCGCCGAACAGATCCCGGGGCGCCTTATCGCCGATGTCATCAAGAACACCGCGGTGAAGATAACCCACCGGCTGCCCGCGGCCGACGACCGAGATGCCGTGGGCGCGACGATGAACATGACCAGAACCCAGAACCGCTTCCTGGTCACGCTCAGGCCGGGCGAGGCAGCGGTGTTCACCGACGGCATGGACTATCCGCTGCTGGCGCGGATGCCCGACGGCAGCGGCCGTGAGGCAGCCACCCATCCCTCCACCGCGAGTCCCGCCGGCGTGGTCAGGCCGCGCAGCACGACCTGCGGCGCGGACTGTATCGGCCGGCCGTGCACGCTGCGGGATATGCGCGTGGCCCAGCGCGCTCTCGACGAGTGCCCGGGGATACGGCTATGGGCCGAGCTGTCGGTCCTGGCCCATCTGACCGGCTGGCCCATGCCGGTGCCGAGGGCCGCGCTGCGGTCGCTCCTGCGGACGATGCCGTCCCGGGTACGAGATTGCGCCATCTCGCACGGCGTGGACGCGGCCCTGGCCGTCCGGGTGCCGGCCATCGCCGGGCGGGTCAGCCCGGCCGGCCTCGGCTTGCACGTCAGCACCGCGATCAGGGCCAGGGTGTCGCGCGGGACCTGGCTGTGCCAGCGGGAGGAACCCGAATGGCTCGCCCCGGCCTACAAGTGGGCCTTCGTCCTGGACGCGCTCAAATCGGCCGCAGGGAACAACCCGGGGGGCGGCCCGCACCCGCGTAGTCCGGATTGGCAAAGAGCGTACGGCCGGGCCATCGCGGGTGATACCTGCGCGCGGCAGGTCGGCACCGTGCAGCGCTGGCACGACAGCGCGCAGCGCGACGCGCGGGCGGTCCGGGCGGTCGCGTTCGGCGTGGACCGCCCGTCCGGCGTGGAAAAAGCGGTAGCGGCCAGCGCGCAGGACGACGACTTCGCCGAGCGGCTGACCGAGAACCTCGACGAGTTCGTCGACTGCCGCTGGCCGCTCCTCTACCTGACGGCGGACACGCCGGGGAATCCCCCGGGCCAGCCGTAGCCCGGGCCCAGCCGTAGCCCGGGCCCAGCCGCAGCCCGGGCCCAGCCGCGGCCAGCGCGGCGGCCCGCCGTTGTCCACAATCGAATCCACATGGGTGGGCATTGAGTTGCCTGTGACCGCATGTATGCAGGAACGTTACCTTCGGAGTTATCCACAGCAGGTGCTTGTGGATAACTCCGGTCAGGTGAGCGGGAGCAGCCCGGCAAGCCAGCCCGGAGACGCGGCTGGCCGAGACCGCCAGCGCCAGCGACCCGAAACGCGGGCAGACGGGAAGTTCCGACCCGGACGCGGTCCCCCGCTTTCGTTACCTCCCCGGCGTGGTTACCTGCCCGTTGACCTCTGAACGCGCGACATCGCCCGCGGATTCATCCTCCTGGGCGCGCTCCTCGTCAGAGGATTCGGTAGCGTCCTTGGCTTCGGCGGTCGCGTTGGCGTAACGCCGCCGCATCGCGGCGGCAGCGGTCGCGCCGGCGGCGGCTGCCATCGCGCCGACGCCGAGCAGCAGGCGCCAGTCGAGCAGCCTGCCGAGGCCGGCCCGGCCCGAGGTCTCTTCATACGGCCTGACCTGGCGAGCGGTAGCTCGCAGCGCCGATGAGACCCTGGGCGCGACCGAGGCGTCAACGGCGTCCGCGGCGCCCTCCAGGCGTGGCGCGGTCCACGTCCGCATCCCGTAGATGGCATCTTCGAGCCGCGGCGCGGCCCATACCGTTGCGCTCTGGACGCCCTGGCGGACTCCCTGGACCGCTGCCGTTCCCGCGCGCCTTCCCATCGGGACCACCAGTACAACGACGTCCTTCGCGCGCGAACCGATCGTGCCCGTGCCGTCGGTTGTGCGGTCGGTATTCATAAGGGACACAGTAACCTCCCGAGCGTAATCTCGTTATCACAGACTTCCCGCCCTGGCTGGGTTCAACCGTCCCGTGCTACCGGTACGGTGAGGACGGAAGGAAAATTTACAGCGGCGAAATATCGGGACATTGTACGGCCCGACGAGGAGTTAAGCGCATGACAGACACGCTGACGGCGACGCTGCAGACCAGCCAGGGAAAGGTGGTCGTCCGCCTTTTCCCTGACCACGCACCGAAGACCGTGCGCAATTTCGTGGAACTGGCCGAGGGCGGCAGGGAGTGGACGGACCCTCGCACGGGGCGTGCGACTACGGCCAAGCTGTACGACGGGACCGTGTTCCACCGGGTTATTCCCGACTTCATGATTCAGGGCGGGGATCCGCTCGGCAGCGGCCGGGGCGGCCCTGGTTACCGGTTCGCCGACGAGATCCATCCGGATCTCACCTTCAGCCGGCCGTACCTGCTGGCGATGGCGAACGCCGGACCGGGCACCAACGGCTCGCAGTTCTTTATCACGGTCGTCCCCACGCCGTGGCTCAACGGGAAGCACACCATCTTCGGCGAGGTCATCGAGGGCGCCGACGTGGTTGACCGGATCAGCCGGGTGAAGACCGGCAGCCAGGACAGGCCGGCCGAAGACGTGACCATCGAGTCGGTCACGGTGGACCGCGCCGACCCGGCGACCAGCTGATCGGGCCAAGCCGTGAGCGCGCCCAGCGATCCCGGACCGGCCGAATCGGGTCAGTGGGGCCAGCCTGGGCCTGGGCAGCAGGCCGGGCCTGGGACCCCCGCCTGCTACCGTCACCCTGGCCGGGAAACGTACGTCTCCTGCGTCCGGTGCGGGCGGTACGCGTGCCCCGACTGCATGCGCTCGGCCTCGGTGGGGCAGCAGTGCGTGGACTGCGTGGGTGAGGGCGCGCGGGGCACCCGGCAGGCCAGGACCGTGTTCGGCGGCCGCCCGGCCGCCGGTGCCGTGGTCACCTGGACGCTGGTCGCGATCAACGTCGCGGTTTTCCTGGTCACCTGGGTCCGCCCGGGCGTCGTCAACGACCTGGAGATGCTCGGATACGCCCGGTACACGTCCGGCGGTGCCATGCACGGCGTCGCCGCTGGGGAATGGTACCGGCTGGTCACGTCGGCGTTCGTGGCCCCGGCGACCGGGCTGAGCGGCCTGGGCTTCGTGGACATCCTGTTCAACATGTGGGCGCTGATCTTCGTGGGCCCGGCCCTGGAGGGCTTCCTTGGCCGGATGCGCTTCCTGGCCGTCTACCTGCTCAGCGCGGTGGGCGGCGCGGTGATGTATTACTTCCTCGCGCCGCCGAACTATCCGGCCGTGGGCGCCTCGGGCGCCATCTTCGGCCTGTTCGGGGCGTGGTTCGTCGTGGCCAGGCGGCTTCGCCTGGACAGCCGCGGGATCGTCGTGCTGATCGTCATCAACCTGGCCCTCAGCTTCTGGTGGCACAACGTGATCGCCTGGCAGGACCACATCGGCGGGCTGCTCACCGGAGCGCTCCTCACGGCGGCCTACGCGTACGCTTCGGGCAAGAACCGGGCCGTGCTGCAGGCGCTCGCCACCGTCGCCATCCTGGCGGTGCTCGTCGTCGCGGTCATGGTCAGGACCGGCCAGTTGACCGGGGCGTGACGGTAACGACTGGACCGGAGGGCAGTCGGGATCAGCGCCACCTCGTGGCCAGGACGAGGCCGGCGACGATGAACACGAAACCCACCACGAGGTTCCACGCGCCCAGTGCCGAAATACCCGGCACGGATCCCTGGGTCACGTAGTACACCACTATCCACGCCAGGCCGATGACCAGGCAGGCTACGATCGCCGGCCCGACCCATGGCGGGCTGACCTTGCGCCTTCCCGACTTGGGCGGCGGCGGCGTGTAGACCGTCCTCTTGCGGACGCGCGACTTGGGCACGACGGCCTCCTGCGTAACAAACCCTGCGGTGCGCAACCTAAGCGTAGCCGCTCGGCGCGGCAGCCGCCCGATCCGTGACCTCCGGGCGGCCGCGCGGGATTAGAACCCCACGCCGGTCGGGCTGCCGGTGGGGGTCGGGGTCGGTGATGACGGCGGCGGAGACGGGGACTGGGTCGCGGCCGGCTGGACGAGGATGGTCACCGTCGTCCCGGGCGCGGCCGACGAGCCGCTGCTCGGATTCTGCTGCCAGACGTTGCCGGGGGTGGTGCCGGCCGGCCCGGCGACGGTTTGCACGTTCACCTTGAAGCCCGCGCTCTGCAGGGAAGCTTGCGCGCTCTGTGCCGATAGGCCGACCACCAGG